>QKHZ01000012.1 GCA_003249795.1 bacterium
GGCGGTAGATCTTTCCCTGACTCATCACCGTGCCCAGTGGCGTGGAGTTCATGAGACGAGTGAGTTCCACGGGGCGCAAGTGATGCGGATCAATGGGACGGCTGAGCGGTTTTCTGGGCATGCGTTTTCCTTTCAGCAATCGGTATCGGGAATGGAATTGAGCCATGCACCAAAATGGACGAGATTGATGTTCCCTGCATCGTTCACCGGCGCACCGATATGAATGGCTTCAAGAATCTGCTGTTCGGTAACAGCAGCACCGCCAGCCTTGGACAGAAGCCGCGCCGCATCGGCGGCAGACATACTGAGGGGATTGAGCTTTTTGTCAGACATCGGCAAACTCCTTCGCACGGAAGAAATCGGGCAAGACTTAGGATAGGAGAAACAGTCGGGTGGTACTTTGGATAGAGCCAAACAGCAGCGGTTCAAAAGTGGCCGCTTGTGGGCCGTTTGCGAGGATCAGCAAATCATAGAAGGATATGTTGTCAGGGAATTGAAACGATTGCGGGATGCTCATCACGAGCGCAACCCGGCAGGTTCGCCGGGATACGCAGGAACCAACTTGATGTACGGAAAATCAGGCGGTTGAATCTTCCTTGGCGATACAAGCGGGGCAAAGATCCTCGCTGTCGCAGCGCCAGCCTT
This sequence comes from bacterium, assembly GCA_003249795.1. Classification (GTDB taxonomy): domain Bacteria; phylum Planctomycetota; class SZUA-567; order SZUA-567; family SZUA-567; genus SZUA-567. The sequence goes on from QKHZ01000012.1 coordinate 646, forward strand.
CAGTCTGCGCCAGCTTTACCGGGTCTTCGCTGGAAAGTGCCTCCGGTCCGCACGACCCACACCGGTCGCAGACACACCGTTTGATGATTTCAATCATGGAAAGTCCTCCGTTTGGATTTGTTGTCAAACGTTCAAAGAAAACTGGCCGCGGTCCGCGCGACGAAAACGGCTCGTCTCGCCCTTGGCCTTGATCTCGCGTCCCATCGCTGCCGAAAGTGTCGCGTGCGGCGTTCGTCCGCAGCTTTCAGCCAGCTTCAACGCGAAGATCTTCTGACTGATCTCCTTGCAGCAAAGCGGCTGTTTCGATTCCTTCAGGACTTCAGCCGCCGCGTCAAGCATGCTCATCTTGCCCTTGGGTTTTCCATGGTTTTGCCGATTGCTACCGCGTTTGTCCGCGGAAGCAGACCTGACGCCTTCGGATTTTATTTGTGCGCGTTTATGCGAGCCCAGGCACTGGGCGCGGAATTGATTGGCAAGTTTTCGGGCAGCTTCCTTGACGTCGCCCTTGCCGTCATAGCCGAAGTGGCTGTGATAACCGGTAGGGCTTATCTTTCCCTTGAACTCGAGATGGTTCTGGAAATCCTTGTCATACATCACCTCGATCTTCTCGCCGTCGTCGGTGGTAACGCTGAATTTTTCCTTCACCCGTTCCGGCGCTTTCATCCTCGGAGCGACGCCGTGTTTGGAGGTTAAAGTTTTCGCCGCCGGTTTGGCTTTGGATGCTGTCTTTGCCGGGGATTTCTTTGGGGTCGTTTTCTTTGCCGCTGTTTTAGCGGTTGCTATTTTCGATGGTTTCTTGGTCGTTGTCTTTTTGGTTGCCATGGTTTTCTCCAGAATAGTGGGTGAATGATTTAACGTGCGCGGCTGACTGTGAGATGGAAGGTTGCGCCGCCTTTGAAGCGGAGCACGATTCCGGGATCGGCAGAAAGAACGCCGACCTCTTCATACGTCGAAACCCGAATCAGGTCTTCCAGTTCCGTCGGTATCGTCATTCCGGTTTCACCGATTTCGCCGATCGCAACCGCCAGCGCTTCATCAAGCAAGGCCTTTACGCCTTCGTGTACAGTTTCGATCTTCATCATTCACCACCTTTCTGCGAACGCCCGAGTTCATATGTCGCACGCAACGCCTTTTCCAGATTCCAGACTGCGACTTCGTGAAAGTCGAGATTGTCGTGTTTGCGTTCCTGCAGCGTTTCCAGCCCCGGAACCGCAATGCGTGCAAGATCCAGAAGCGTTTTATCGTTCAGTTGTTTTGGCATCGTTGTCCCTCCCGTTCCCGAGTCCGGGGTCAACCCCGGATCTCCTCAAGCGTGTTCTCGATTTCCTGCCGAGAGAATGAGGTAAGCCCCCGAAGCGTTTCGATCAGGCCATCCCGAACCCGGTGCAAATCAGCCGCGTCACTCCAGTCCACCTCGGCTTCGGCAATCGGCTGGAACCGGGTCGTCAGTTCCTGGCCGATTTGATCCAGAAGCGAAGAAATGTCCCCGAGCCGTTCGGTGCAAACCGCTTCCGCTGTTTTTTCGTCCGCCATTTTGTTCTCCTTTTTCTAACCTTCGCGCCGCGCCCTGTGCGAAGCGCATGACGGAAATCAGCCTCGTTTTTGGGCGGCCAGCAAGTAGACACGATCAGTTTTTTTGAGGCAAAAACAGCGCGTTTTCAAAACTCCTCCACATGATTGAAGTTTCAGAAACACGGGTACGAAACTTTTTTTGACGCGGCGAAACAAAATGAAATCACGGCTGCGGAAAACCGTTCACGTACGAAAACTCAGGCTGGCGCAAATCCAATCAGGAAAAAGTCCAACTTGTGCGTCGGCGTGCCGATGCCCTTGGCAAACACCAGCGCAGCTGATTGATTCGGAAACGGCAAATGCAACCTATAGCCGCCAGCAGTAAGCTGGGCGTCATCAACCATGAGGCAACCGCCAGTGGCATCGAGCACGAGTTCATACTGCTCGCCATTTTCAAATGTGCCGCTGGCGAACAACGGCGGTGCGCCGTTGTTCCACGCGGTAGCGCCGCTGTGCTCCATTAATTCCGACTCCGTGAATTCGTACATCTCCATGATCTGCCCTCCAAGTACGCGTCATTGCGCCCGACCATGAATCGCTCTGGCGGACAACTCTGCGCAATTGCAAAAACGCTGCTCAGAACGTGCTGATTACGTCGATTCCGTTTTCGAGAAGCAGTTTTCCGGTGATGCCGGTGCGGGAACACGACGGCGAGGTTTTCATGAGAATGGCAGTCTTGCAGCGGCGTTTGCGGGCAATGGCCAACGTTTTTTCGGCACCAGCAACAAAGTATGCGGTAACATCCGGTCCCGTAACTTCGTTGCGTTTGGATTTATCTTCTGCAGTCTGGAAGACATGCCCTTTGCGCATCTTCACCGGAGGACGTGTGGTGTCGGCAGTCCACCGAGTTGTTCCGGACAGACCGGAATCAATTTCACCTCCGGGTGTTCAGCAACAAACTTTTTCACAAAACCGGACATCGGCACTTCGCGGCCATGCCATCTTACCGGCTCACCCAGAAGGCAGGCAGAAACAATCACAGCACTCATAAGAGATCCTTTCCGAAAAAACACAGTGATCCCTGCGCTCGCGTTTTCCCGCAACTCCAAATTTGCTGCACCGGCTGATGGATCGGGTGTCACCTGTGTGCGAGACTCCTCTGGATGGAAGGCACTTGACAAGACTGCTCCTTACTGTATTATTATCAGTAAGGAGATGAATCATGACAACCATCAAGCTGACTGCCAAACGCCAGGCTACTCTCCCGCGCGAATTGTGCGAACAGATGCATCTTGAGCCAGGCAACGCCATTGAAGTGGAACCCATAGAAATTGACGGCAAACGCGTATGGGTGCTTTCGCCTGTCCATGAGCCGGAATTCTCGTGGGTCGGATCACTGCGGCGGTATGCCACCGACAAACCCCTGTCCATGGACGATGTCAGGACACGCATTCAGGAGGCGATGGCCCGTGGCGACCTCGACTGAACTCGGTCTTGATACATCTGTCGTTATGCGGCTGCTGATCGGCGCAGCCGATCCACAGCATGACACGGCGGTGTCTACCCTTCGCTCCGCACTCAAAAGCGGGCATCGGATCATTGTTTCCGATCTGGTTGTGGCGGAAGCATATTTCGCGCTGCAGGCTGCCTATGGTGTTCCCAAGAAAGATGCGATCCGATCGCTGCTGTGCATGTTCGATTCAGGTGATGTCAATCCTGAATCCGGCGGGTGCGCGCCCGACGTCCTGCGTGAATCGCTGACGCATGCCTCGAAGCCCGGATTTGTCGACCGGTTGATCCACGCCCAATACCAGAGTCGTCATGCGTCCATGCTGACGTTTGAGAAGGCCGCGAAGAAATTGCCGGATACGCGAGTGATTGACGGCGGCCACCACGCATCGTAATCCGATCTGTGCTGTTTGCATAATAACCATGATTTAACTTACCATTCCATTCAAGAATGATGCCGCCGGTTCCAGATGGCGATAACCTCCTCCTGACTCTTCCGGATCGGTGTCTGGACAGAACATTTCGGATTGTCGCAGATCACGTAATAGAGATGCCCCTGGAAAATATCAAACGTGTTTTTCGCAGTGGCAGCACTACCGCATTGCGCACAGGGATATACACCGGTCTCAGACATCTGCAACGGTTTCGGATCCGATTGCATTGATGAGTCCTGAGTAATCTGCTTGATTGGGACTTCTTTTTGATGCATCTTCCGCGAAGCTTCCTGCACCGCCTCCGATCCACCCGCCACTATTTCCTGCTGTTTTTCCGCAGGCAATCCGGCTACATCTGCAGCAGCCGAGATCGCCACAGAACCGGCCGTTGCCATCTTCACCAGTCCGGGGATGCCGTTCTCACGGACTTTGCGGGCACGCTGAACAGAACGCCGACTCACATTGAATGCCTCGGCAGCACCGAGCTGTGTCTGAGATGCGCCAATTGGCGCATCTGCCACTTTCTGTCCATGCTCAAGATTTGATAGAAGTGAACCAAGCATGGCACGTTGTGTTTCGTTCAGGTTCCGGCGGTGACGCTGATGGCGGATGATCCAGCGTTTGGCATCCTCACGGGTTTCAATCTCGGGGATCGATTCGACTTCATACGGAAAATCATTCGCGTGACAAATCTCACGCCGGTTGTGACCGTCAAGAAGAATGTCGCCCTCTTCAGTGCGCCAGACTTTCAGCCTGTCGAGACAACCCTCCCGCTGAATATCGGCTTCCAGTCCTTGCCGCTCATCCGGCGTAAGCGGCGGAATCAGATCGCGAAACTCAGGATCGATCACAATGCTTGTTGCGGTAGCGTCCATCTGCGTCCTCCTTCTGAAAACAATGCCCTCTATAGGTATAAAACCCGCCCGCATACCCCATGTGCGGTTTATTTTGCCAATTTTGATCCGAAACAGGAAACTCCCGGATATATGCGCTTCGGGTTAATGGTGGAAATGCTGGAATAGGATTGCGATGATATCCTGAATCCGGTCGGATGACATAGTTTCTCCCCCGTATATCCCTAACAACTCTCGAGGCTTTTTTATTCGATCTTTTTTCATTATTTCGTGGAAATCTGAACAGAGTTGTCCCATGAACAATTTATCTACTGAGCTTCAGCAGAACCAGTTCATCTGATGATCGAGCAAAAGCTTAAACACGGTTTATGGCAGAAACTGATGAAAGCGGATCGTTCCTGATCCTCGCCTGCCGGAATGATGCCCCCTATAATACTAGATGCTTCTCAGCAGGCAGATGGCGCATCTATTTATCAATTTCAATTGGAACCCGGAAATTCAATAGGGAAAATGTTGTGGGGAGGGTGCGTAAATATAAGCACCCTCCCGAATTCAAGTCTGGATTTCCGTTTTGCATTTGTGAGGCATGGCAAATCTCTGATCATCATGAGAATCGAGATTCGCAGTGACGGTTAAATAAGGCATCGGTGGCATTAACCTGGATTTCAAACTGCAGATTTGCAGTTTGAAATCCAACCAATCGAATCGCCCTGTTGGTTTGTATGCCCGTC
>QKHZ01000220.1 GCA_003249795.1 bacterium
CAACCATCATTCAGGATGACTTGCGCCAAAAGCGTCGTTACCGGCGAGCCGGTGCGGCGATTCTGTTTCTGGTTGATGCATCCGGTTCACTGGGTGTGAAAAAACAGATGCAGACGGTCAAAGGCGTAATCCTTGAATTATTGAAAGATGCATATCACAAACGCGACCAGGTCGGGATGGTAATTTTCCGCCGGATGTCTGCCGAGCTTGTTTTACCCATGACCTCGCATGTGACTGAGGCAGAGGCGGCACTGGCCTCGGTTCCGACCGGAGGAAAGACTCCGCTTGCGCACGGGCTTGTGTATGCAAAAGATTATTTAACGCAAATCGCTGCGGATTCACCCGGCATGGCGCTGTATCTGGTCGTCGTTTCTGACGGTAAGGCCAATGTCCCTCTGGCTGAGGGCGGTTCGGCACAAGATGACGTCCGTCAGATTGCCACTGGCCTTGCACAGATGCCGGTTGAGCGGATCGTTCTCGACACCGAGCAGGGGCGCACCCGCTTTGCATGTGCAAAAGAACTCGCCTCCGCGCTTGAGGCAACGTACCATCACATCGACGACATCCGCCAACGCCGTGCGTTGGATCACATTTCCGCGTCGTAGCATTTTTTGTATCATTTCGGCTTCTCTACGCCACGCCTGCTATTTTTCCGCGAAGAGTTCATATTCGCTTTGCGTTTAAAGGATGCAGCGGCTCGCTGCCCCGCAAGTGCGGACATGTAGCCTTTATTTGAATTTCAACGCTGTATTCTTTTATAGGTATATGCGAGCTTAGAAAGGCGGAGTATGAATCACCGTTTCCAACCTCTGCTATTTTACACATAAACGTGTTATTGTCAATATAAATCAACAATAATAGTTGTTGATTTATGAGGAGTGTCATTAGTTCACGGATTGGTGCGTTTTCTGATCCGATGTCTTGAGGTGCTGTTTCATGGCAAATTTACGACTCGAATATTGCGTCAGGATGTTTCTGGTGCATTTTTATAATAAAAGAATAAATCGAAAAAAATAGAGGTTAAAAATGAAGCCAAAAATATTAACGATATCGCAAGTGCTTTAATTGCAATGAACTATGCGGAATACTTAGGTATTGCAGATTGCTTGAATTTGCTTAATAAATGCTATGTTATATAATCAAAAAATAACAATAAAGCGGAAGGACTATGATCAGGCAAAAGCTGAAAGAACTCGCAAATCGCCAATGCGGATACTTTACTGCCCAGCAGGCAGTCCATGCCGGCTATCAGCATAAGGGGCATGCCTATCATGTGCGCAGCGGCAATTGGTTGAAGATCGACCGCGGGGTGTTCCGGTTGCCCGGGTATGTGGATACACTGGAGGCGGAGTTTGTGCGGTGGTCGCTTTGGGTGATTGGCAAAGACCAGACTCGCAAGCCGGTGATCAGCCATGAGAGCGCGTTATATTACTACGGATTGTCAGTGCAAAAACCGGTTCACGTGCATATCAGTACGCCGCCGCTGAAGTATAAAAAAGAGAAAGAAGGGTGCCGGTTCCACCACGTCGAGTTGCAGTGGAATGAATATGAAGCCAAAAACGGGTTCAATATCACGACGCCGCAACAGACGCTGCTGGAGATGAAACCGGATCTGCTGCTGAACGGACAGTGGCAGGACGCTGTGCGGCAGGCGCGGAGCAAGGCGTTGATTACTGAAGATGTGGCGGTCAGTTTGTTAGGTCTCGGCGTTTCCGTTTCGGATGAGCGGAAGGAGGGTTCGCAGATGGGCGGATATGGCGTTGCGCGCAGGCTTGAGCTGGCCGGTTTGCCTAGAGCTTCCATTTTATCTGTTTCTCCGGACTTGTCTCTGGCGGTGGAGGCAGCGTCGCGGGCAGGCAAGCGGATGTATTTTTCACGAAGGTCGGTGTTGGGCAGCAATCAGGCGTTCACGCTGGTGGAACTTCTGGTCGTGATTGCGATCATCGGGATTCTGGCGAGCTTTCTGATGCCGGCGGTGCAAAAAAGCCTGCAGCTCTCTAAACAGGCAGCGTGCGCAAATAACCTGAAGCAGATCGGACTTGGGATGCACGAATACACGGCCGACTGGAGTGGCTGGTATCCGAACGCGGTCCAACGCGCTTCGCAGGCATCGGGTGCAAGTGTTTCGGGGCCGACCTGGCAGCAAACGATGTGTTCATATTTTGAGATCAAGATCGTCTCAGACAAGTCGATTCCGATGACCAAGATCTTTGACTGTCCGTCTGATACCCGCGAAGGGACGAGCGCAGAGCCTCGGGCGAATCCGAATTCATATGGATTGAATGCCAGCCGGTACAACAGCAGTGCGGTTAGTGACGGGATCTACATTGAATGGACTGAGTTGCTTTCGATAACCAAAGGCACGACGCCTTCAAAAGGTTTTTATGGATCGGTGAATGAGACGTGGCTGAGGGCTCCTGGCTCGACGATGCTGGTGGTTGACGGCGTTGGCGATCCGGATGGTAAAGGCAGCTTTTTTCAAACCTATGCCCCGCCGTTTGCGCGCGGATTTTATTATAACAGTACTGAACTGTGCCGACCGTTTCACAATGGGTTTAACAACTATCTGTTTTGTGACGGGCATGTCGCAGCAGTTACGCCGGTTGATAGCGTCGGCACCGGCAATGTCCTGACCAGTTTTAAAGGAATCTGGAGTAAGACTCCAGGCGACTGATTTCATTGAAGATGAAAAAAGTATTTTGCCTGTTTCTGTTTGTATGGAAATTCGGGAATGTTGATTTGTGTCATCAGTTTTGACTTTTGTTTTTAAATTGAGAAGGATCGCCGGACTCAATGAAAGAAAGGGATGCCGATGTTCAGCCGATTGATTCGACAGGCAGTTCTGGTGGCTGGAGGTTTGTTGATGCTGTCGGCCCTCGCGGTTGCGGATGCGACCAGTTGCCGCTATCTGCGCGTCGAGAGTGTCATCCTGCCGCGGATGGAGTGCAGTGAGATTGAGGTCTTTTCCGGTGGCAAGAACGTACTCTTGAACCGGCCGGACAAATTGATCGGCGGCATGTTTGGCTATAACGCGTACAAACGCTCCGACAACCCGCAACAGGCCATTGACCTGACTGATGGCGATACGAAAAAAGACTGTCCGGTTTGTGATCCGTACAAGCGCGAATACAGCCCGTTCTTTGAAATTGATCTCGGTGTGATGATGCCTGTTGACAGACTTGTGCTGCACTGCGCTCGTTATGCAATGTGGCAGAAGATGGCAGGAAAACAAGGATACTCCGGCGCTGTTGATAATGGTTGGCGTCTGGTGACGACGATGGATGAAAACCGCAAAGTCCTGACATGTCAGTTCGTCGATATCTATTCAAAAGATTACGCCGACAAAAGCGGGGTGATCGAGATTATTCCGGCGGCGCAGTTTGCCGAAATGCAGGGCAGGGTGATTCCGGTTGGCGCGCGGGTGTGGATTTCGACTGCCGACGCGCTTCTCATGAGCGGCGAGGTTGAGGTGCAGGAGCCGAAAACCGATCGGGCGCTACTCGCAGAATTTGAACACCGCAATGATCCAGAAAACATTGTGAAACTGGCGAAGGATTTTATCAAACTGCTCAATCTTGAAAACCCTCAACTCGCGTCAATCAAACAGTTGGCAGAGGACGGCAAGTGGGTCGAGGCGCTGGAAGCATACAAGGTGCGTTTTGTTACCGTCATGGTCAACCGCACGGGGCTTGGTAACGAAACGAACAAGATTGCGGCGTGGTCGTTGGGGTACCTTTATACATGGGAGCCGGTGAACCTGCTCAATGCTGACGATCTGCTGGAAGGCAAGCGCATTATTTCTGACCCGACGGGTAAGGGTTTGGTTGTTCAGGAAATTGGAGAAAACGGGATGATCCCGCCTTATGGTTTCTTTGGCGGGTCGAGCTATGAAACAAATCTCGGCAAGAACGAGAATATACTGCTGCGTGCGTATGCACAGACGGGTGAGAAAAAATATCTCGATCGGTGGGCGCGCTTTTACGACGACTGTATGATGCGTCTGCGCCAGCAGGAAAAAGATGCCAAGGGAAACCTTGAACTTGAAAAGAAGTTTATGGCAGAGCGTTTTGTCCTGCAGGCGGGTGAGAAATACATCGCGATCATGTGTAAGGATTTTATCAATACGTTAAACTTACAACCGCAGTTTGCGCAGGAACTGCCTGCTCCGACGCTGGCTCGGATCATCACCTATTGGCTTGAAATTTACGGACCGACCTACTGGCGCGTTGCGCGCAAGTGTTCGTTCAACCACCTGTTCAACTCCGTGGCCGGTTCTTATATCAGCGCGCGTATATTGGAGGATTTTCGTGCAGGCGAATACTGGATGAACGAGGTGAAGCGCGACTTTGACCGTTTGTATACGCTCAGCACCACGCGTGACGGATCGATGATCGAAGTGGGTGACGAAGGCCATTTGGGCGGCGTGCTGGGATCACCGGCAAACCTGTATTTTCAGATGAAAGCCGATAATGAAGATTGGTTTGATAAAGGGACGGAAACAAAGTTTCTGAGTGATTTTCATACGCAGGTGCGGTATCTGCTTGCGCATATGGCGCCGGGTGGCTACGGGCATCGTACAGAAAACAATGATTATTCGGAATTGTTACGACTGAGGATGCAGCTCAGTTCCAATGACCGTTGGGAGCGCCGCGACGGATTTAATTTCTTCAACTTCTGTGTGAAGACGCTTGCAAACGGTGTGTTTCATGAACCGGAGCCGCGCGCGATTCTCGACTATGTTTTCGGGCATCGCGCCGACGAGCGCACACTGAGCCGCCATCGCCAGAATTTTCAGACCGAGATGATAAACTATCTGGGTGATGTGGTGGCCCCGCGTCCGACATTCCGCTCTGACTTCATGCCGTATGCGGGGCTGCATTATCTGCGCGGCGGCTGGCGGTATGATGATCCGTTTCTGCACATGCTTTGTCAACCCGAAGGCGGTGGCGCCAATGTCGCCGGGATTGACCGCTGGGGATATCCGGGGACGCAATTTTATGACACCGAGTTCACGTATTGGGACTATGGCGTACGTCTGCTTGTGTCGCTTCCTGTTCTGGTCGACGGGCGCAGTCAGTACCGTCAGTACGGCCGCCAGGGATTGTGCCCGGGTAGCAAGACCGCACGTCTGACTGAAGCGCCGGAAAAGCCGATGCCCAACCGCTGGCTTGCCGGCAAAAACTTCGACTTCACCGAATGTTTTGTCGATGGCGCTTATCAGAATATTGAGTTTGAATGTGATGAAATTAAAAACGGCGTGTCTTCTGTCCGCAAGATCGGTGCCTACGGGCCGCCTCCGGCACAGGAAGCGCGGATGACTGCGCAGGATACGCCGGTGTTTATGCACACACAGCGGCAGGTGATCTTCCTGCGCAACCAACGCATGTTTATCACCACCGACCGTCTGCAACCGAAAGAGGCGGACAGCACGCATGACTATATGATGGACTGCATTCTGCCGTTAAATGCGAAAGAAGGTGGTGCGCCTTTCTCGGAAGAACAACTACATGTTGATGGAAAAACGCCGCAGATTAAAACCCTTAATCCGGATACAGCCAGCGTCAGTGCCGGTTACTTCTGTTCATCTGATTTGTCTGTTGTCTCGCAGGATTCCGAGCAGTTTATCGGAAACAGGAATAGTCGTCCGGCCCCCTCGCAAGAACGTTTTGGCGGCACATTGACTGACCGTGCTGCCAGTGGCGAAAAGAGAATTGATTTTGCTGAGCGCCGCGCACAACTGGCGTGGACGGCTAAAGGCGACTCGGCTGTTGTGGGCGTGATGGCTTCGCGTGCGACGCAGGATGCGGTTGTCTTTACGGATCTGATCAACTGCAGTACAGAAGCAGCCCCTGCATTTTCTGCAAAAATGAAAAGTGGAGAAGTCATTGAATACACAGCCGCTAATTCGGGGCAGAAACCACTCTCTTCATTCGGTATCGACGCGACGTCAGAGGCATTGCTGGTTGTGAAGGGCAAAGACGGATACAGCGGTGTGGTTCTGAATGCTTCTGCTTTTATCGTTGGCGGAAAATCCGTGCAGATTCAGACGCCGGATTTCGCGTTTGCGGTTACGGCGAAAGGCGAGTTGGCGATGGAAGCGATCCGCCGTCCGATCGATCCGCCGAGCATGCAGCCGAACACGACATGCTTTACCGGAACGATGATGATGACTCTTGAAAGCAAGACGTCGGATATAGAGATTCGCTATACGATTAACGGTCTTGAGCCGACCATGGAGTCGCCGCTGTACACGGGGCCGGTCAAACTGACGGATACGACGTTTGTGCAGGCGCGGGCGTTTCGCAAAGGCGTAAAAGAAATTCCGTTCGGGTTTAACGGCACCGATGTCAGTGCGGTCAGTTACGCCACCTTTACACGCCGCGGTTACACACGCCGACCGGAAGTGGACAAGAAAAATCTGGAGGTGGGGCTGGATTACGAATATCTTGAAGCCGGCTCCTGGTTCCAACTCTACAGCTTTGCCGATACGTTGGACGCGAAGTCTTCAGGGAAAACAAATCAGCTGATGGATATCTCAATGCGGCAGACCGACGATCCGTTCGGTGTGCGTTATCTCGGGTATCTGGATGTTCCCGAAAGCAGCGTATATACATTCCATGCGCCGAAGGAATTTGTCCGCAATATCTGCGAACCCGGGTATGACCTGCGCGTATGGATCGACGGTGAAGAATGGGATTTGTCGACGACCTGGCACGGCCTCGGTACGTGGAGTGTTCCGCTGGAAAAGGGACTGCATACGCTGAAGGTGATCTTTGCTGATGCGCGGGAAAAGGATATCGATCACCAGCACTCGCAGTTGTCGATGTTTTATCCGACACCGTGGTCTGTGTGGCGCGGAACCGCACCGGGGCTCGAAATCTCATCAGACAAAATCGAGCGGCAACCTATTCCGGCAAGCTGGTTGTTGCGAAAAAAAATAAGGTAATGAACACTTTGGCCGTTCGGCTGCAATTTACATGAAGCGATAAAAATAAAAAGCCCACCGGCAAACATTCTGCTGGTGGGCTTCTTCTTCGGATTGCTTTATTTGATCTCTCGGAACTGGTATTCGCCGCGCTCGTAACCAAAGCTCGTGCCGTCGTCTTCGTAAAGCGTAAAACCTTTTGGTGTGTCGCCGAACGTGACCGTTTGTATTTCGTCACCGTTTTGCAGCGGGATGACGGCGCCGTCTTTGACAAACAGCGGCATCGGGTCTTTTTCGCCGACGGTAATGCGGATGACTTCACCGCAACCGGCATAGGCACCGGTATGGAAATTGTACCATTTTCCGGGCGGCAAAATGACATCGCGTTCAGTCTGTCCCGGCTTGATAATCACGACCATGATCGATTCGCCCATCATGTACTGGTCGGTGATTTCTTTGCGGGTTGAAATCTGATAGGGGTTGGCGGTGCCGTCAAGCTCTGCGCGTCCGGCGGTTTCATTCATAAAGTCGCCGAAGTCCATCACCAGCGCACGGAATGGCGGGATACCGTCGAAGTGGTAGCGGGCAAAGGCGGTGTAGAGATACGGCATCAGCTTCTGACGCAGGTGGATCGCCTCGCGCACTTGTTCAGCGACCTCTTCATAATACCAGGGCTCTGTCGCATCGGCCCATGCGTTGAGCATCGCCATCGGTGAGAGCGCAGCCATCTGAAAACGCCGGAGCCATTCGCTGGCTGTTTTTGCATTGCGCACCTCAGGACACCAAAGCGCACCAATAAACCCGCAACTGCAAAGCGCGGTCGTGTATTCGTCAAAGTCATAGCAGTCATTGTACAGAACGTAGGGCATGCCGACGCCGCCAGCGTTGGTTGAACGAGTCAGACCATACGTGCGTTTGTCGTGCCCGTGAAAAATCTCCGCCGTCAGCCGCTGGAACAGCAGGCCGTACGCATTGCGGATCGCCGCGCCGCTGATCCCTGACGGAAACTCCGCGTGATCAGGCCACAGCCACGAATCATAACCGTCGCTCTCGTCAAGCTTGTAACCGCTGACGCCGATTTTGACATGGTCCTCATCGTGTTGTTTCTGGATGATTTGACGGACTTCCGGCATTGAGTAATCAGGCACGATTCCGCACCAGACCATGTGCGAACCGCTTTTGTCTTCAAGTTGCGGATAGAGTTTTGCCTTCTCGGCGACGTATGGATTTTCCCAGAGATTGATCCGCACGCCTTGCTTTAGCAGCGACTGCACAAACCCTTCGGCATCGGCAAAGCGGGTTTGATCCCACTCATAGGTACACGGATAGGAATTGCTTTGCCAACCCGGTTCAAGGCCGATGACATCCAGCGGAAATTTGTTGTCCTTGAATTTTTGGACGAGCCGGTTGACTTCCTCTGCGCTGAACCGCAGCGGCGTTCTATACCAGAAGCCAAGCCCCCAACGTGGCGGCAGTGTTCCGCCTCCACAGTAAAGATTGAACTTCTGCACCGTTTCCAGAAGCGTATTCGATTCAAAGAGAACGAGGGTAGCAGCGTCGGCATTGATCGCGATTTCGATGTAGGCGGGTTCGTTGAAGGCCTGCCAGTTGTCGTCGGTGTTGCGGTCTTGCGCAACAGGTTTGATTTTTTCATCCCGCCGGTGGGGAGTGCCGATGTAGTAACTGACCGGTTCCGGCGAATCGATCAGAAGGCCATAACCGAAACTGGAAACATGGAACGGAACCGGCGCGTGCGTGCGTCCGTTGTCCTTTCCGCCGTAGTGATCCGCCTTCAGGTGTACGACATTGTTTTCATTGCGGATCGAGTGGAACTTGAGTCCGGCGCCGTAGATGTCTTCCTGCTTGCGGATCGGCATCTTCAGAATGATTTTCCCCGTGTGCTGACTGACGATGATCTCCGGTGCGTGCGCAGAGGCCTCTTCAAATTTCTGCAGGCGCTGCGCTTTTACGTTTGCACCGGCAAGTCCTGTCAGCGTTTGGGGGTTACTACCGATGGTGCAGGTTTTGATGCCGGGAAAATTTGTTGTCCATGTCAGGGTCATCGAATTGTTCCTTCTTGCATGAGAATGTCCGAAAAGTTATTATGAAGTTATATATACACTGAATATAAAGGTAAACAATGTCAGACATGACAAATATAATGTCCAATTCAACAAAAGCCGCGTATTGCCGCGTACTGTCGGCCAATTGCCGTGATGTCAGGGAGTTGGAAGAGATCGGTATTTTTGGGGCGGGTGAGGCTGCGCTTGGTGCGCCATATGAGATGAAGCGTCTTGGCGGAAGCGAGAAGCAGCATACGGCGGTCTGGTTTGTGCTAGAGGGCGAGCTTGCGTTTGAAATTCCGGGACAATCGTTTTCCGTCAGTCCCGGCATGGCGATTGTCCATTCGTCTGCGATCAACCGTTTTTGCCAGGTAAAGACCGGAGTTTTCAGACATCTGTTTTTCCATCTTCCCTATCGTGATATTGAAACCCGCGCGTTTCACTCGGTTCATTGTCATGACCTGCAGCATCTTTTGTCGATGCTGGATCGGGAATTGGCCGATCCGGAGTCGGATGCCGAACGAAAAAAGATGCTCGCGGCGTTGATCTCGTCGTATCTTGAAAAAGAACTGGGCCGCGCTTCCGAACCGGACCGCTTGCGCGAGATGGCCGGTTTGATCGAGAGCCGGCTCGACATGCCGTGGACGACAAAGCTGCTGGCAGAAGAGTTGCATATCTCGCCGTCATTGCTTTATCAGTTGTGCCTCCGGTATTACGGTGAGTCTCCGGGCGATGTCGTGCGGGATATCAAATTCCGGCGCGCGGCAACGATGCTGCGGCATATGGACATGTCGCTGGATGCGGTGGCGTCAATGATCGGATATGGCAGCGCCTTCTCGTTTTCAAAAGCATATACAAAACATACCGGCCGAAGGCCGGGACAGGAACGCATGCGCAAGAGCGTGTAAGTTTCTTGAGCTGAAGCAAGGAAAAAGAAGACTACTGGTTCGCGAGATTAACCTGAAACGGCACCATCGGAAGGTTGTCCTTGTTGTAAAGGTTGCAGGTCGGGTTTTGCTCCCAGCCGTATTCAACCAGCACCGGCGTGTCAATCAGATCAGAAAAAACGAGCAGTGTCTCGCCCTCGATCCGCGCGTTTGCCCAAACTTTTTTCCCGTCTGCGCCAGCGATGGCCAGTCCCGTCGGGCCGCCGCCGTGCGAGAACAATCCGCCGTCTGCATGCGTAAACGATAGCCGCAACCGGTTGCCGTCACGATCGGCACGCAAGAAGACAGGGCCGGAGTATTCGATCTTTTGGCCATAGTCTTTTGCCAGTGCGAGCAGCGCCAGACGTTTTCCGACATCCTGTTTGTCGAGCGGGTGGATGGTAAACTGTGAACCGCGGTCGATGGTGACTACAAGCCCCGAGTGGGGGACGCGGTTTGCAACTTCATCCTGCATTTTCCGGATTGTCGGCCAGCCTGACGCCCCGCCGGGTTCTGTGACCTGATCGCGGAAGTTGGCAAGCTGGACAATATAAAACGGAGCGTCCGCAGCGTGAAACTGTTTGCGCCAGTCTTCAATCAACGCCTGCAGGATCTTGTCATAGTTTTTCGAGTCTCCCGCGTTTCCTTCGCCCTGATACCAGGTGAATCCTTTGATGGCAAATGGCGTCAGCGGCAGAATATTTCCATAGTAGCAGGATGAGGACGCAAACCGTGTCGGCAAAATCCGCCCGTTGCCAAGTTCTGAAGTTGTCGAGGTCGTTTTGTATTTCCACTCTCCGTTCAGATCGACCGGCTTGCGGAATGGTTGCTCAAGCGGCCGGACCGTGAAGCGTTCCTTGACGATGATGTTGACATGATTGTGCAGAAAGCCGTGGTTGCCGTCGATCCGGATTGCGATGGTATTTTTGCCGGGGCGGATCATGGATGCGGGGATGACGTGCAACTGTTCGACGTTGCGCGTTTCATGTGATCCGACAAATTGCCCGTTGATCCAGACGGTACTGAAGTTATCAATCTGCCCAAGCCGGAGCAGCAGCGGTTTGCCTTGCCAGTCCTGCGGAAGTTCAAACGATTTGCGTGTCCATAAAACTCCGCGAAACTCTTTTAACGCCGGGATGTTTTTGAATTCATCCGGAAACCGTGCCGTAGACCAATTCGCATCGTAAAATTCGGAGTCCGCCCATCCAAGCGTTTCCTTAAATCTCGGATACCGCTTTTCCCACTCCGGTTGGAGTTTGTGCAGTAACTGCTGATCCGGATCTTCTTTCATCCAGTCGGCGCAATACGCATGAACAATTTCAGGCGAACACCAC
>QKHZ01000168.1 GCA_003249795.1 bacterium
CCATGCTGATGCGACTTTTTATGAGTGCGTTCGCAGGGGACTTCAAAAACCATTTCTAACCTTCGGCGTGGCTTTTTCATTGTTCGGGATCGTTGGGGCCGGAATTGTTTTCGGTGTTATTCCCGGGATCATCCTTCTTTCGCGTTATTGGCTGGCGCTTCCGGTATTGATTATTGAAGAGCGTGGTTTTGCCGATGCCGTTAAAAGAAGTCGTGAGTTAATGCGTGGCAACTATCTTCCTGCGATGATTGTGATCGTTCCTCTTTTGCTGTTTACGTTTTTTGCATTGTCATCAGAGAATTGGGCATCGTTTTTTACCGGTGCGATCCCCTTGGCGTTTTTTAGCCTGATTGTTGAGTTGATTATGTTCCAGTTCTATTCCGAGTCATGCAGTTGCGACAATCCGATTTGAAATGGGGTGTTATTACACTTACGATTACTTCATGGTCAAGCATTCAGTTTTTGATAAAAACAGTTCCGGACATGGTGGCGATGAGGGTGTCGCCGTCTTTGTCTCGGATCTCGATTGTGTAGCGGCCGACTGTTTTGCCACGGCTGACTTCTTTCGCAATCGCAATAAGAGTGTGGCCGAGAAATCCCGGCTTGTGGTACTGGATATACCCGTCCATACTCACCGCGCGCGGGCCGTAGGAATTCGACGCGGCGGCGAACGTGTAATCCGCCATCGTAAAGAGCGCACCGCCGTGGGCAACGCCTTCGCCGTTCATGTGGCGTTCTTCCAGTGTCATTTCCGTTTCGGCGTACCCCGGTTCCATCTTGAGAATGGTGATGCCGGTTTCGCGTGCGAATTTGTCGTTTGCAAGCCGCTGTTCCGGCGGAAGCATTTGACTGTCAGCCATGATTGTTTTCCTATAAGTGAAACGCGAAAATCTGACGCGGTTCAGGCATCCTCTAAGAGTTCCTTGCGGCTGAGCAGTGTGACACCGGCGGCCGTGAGTGCGTTGAGCGCGATGTCCGGATGGTCGGCGCGGATCATCATGACGGCGGCGTCACCTTTGCGGTACGCAAATGCGTACATATAGTCGACATTCACATCCGCTTTACTGAGCGCAGACAGTACGCTGAGTAGTCCGCCCGGTTTATCGGCAACCGAGGCTGCCAGCATGTCGGTCAGCTTGACGGTAAAGCCATTCTTTTCGAGGATGGACTTTGCGCCTTCCGGATCTTTGACGATTACGCGCAGGATGCCGAATTCGCAGGTGTCGGCGAGGTTCAGCGTCATCAGGTTGATTCCGGCATCGGCCATCGTTTTGCACGCCGCTTCAAGGTGGCCGGGTTTGTTTTCCAGAAAAATAGAAAGCTGTTGGATCTTCATGATGTACCTCCCATGATTATTTTTTCAGGATAGTCTGTTATTCGGCGGGCAATCGCCGGAGCTGAACGGCAGACGTTTATTCTTCTTTTCTGTTATCGATCAGCCGCTTTGCTTTGCCTTCACTGCGCGGGATTGTGTTCGGTTCAACCAGTCGCACGGCGACGCGGATATTGATGATCTTTTCGATCGCCGTTTCGATGCGCTTGCGTAACGCTTCCATTTCGCTGATCCGGTCGCTGAAGGTCTCGGCTGTGACTTCCACCTGCACTTCGATGTTGTCCAGCCCTTTGGTGCGGGTGAGGACGATCTGATAGTGCGGCAGTGTGTTCTCGACATTGAGCAGGCCCGTTTCGATCTGCGAGGGGAAGACGTTGACGCCGCGGATAATGAACATGTCGTCCGAGCGGCGGCCGATGCGGCGGATGCGGCGGATCGTGCGGCCACAGGCGCAGCGGTCGGGCATGATCGAGGTGATATCGCGCGTGCGGTAGCGGATCATCGGCATCGCAAATTTACACAGCGTAGTCAGTACCAGTTCGCCCTCTTCACCGTCTGGTAGTGGCTCACCCGATTCTGGATCGATGATTTCCGGATAGAACAGGTCTTCAAAAATATGCAATCCGTCCTGATGAACGCACTCCATGCCGACACCGGGCCCGACGATTTCGCTCAGCCCGTAGATGTCGTATGCTTTGATGTTGCCCAATTCTTCAATATGTTTGCGCATGCTGTCTGTCCATGGCTCTGCGCCGAAGACACCTGCGCGGATCGGCAGGTCTTTGATGCTGAGACCCATTTCGTCGGCGCGCTCAATCATGTGCAGGAAGTAGCTTGGTGTGCAGCAGATGGCGTTGGTGCCGAAGTCTTTCATTAGCATGATCTGGCGGTCAGTGTTGCCGCCGCTGACGGGGATAACGGTAGCTCCGAGCGCTTCAGCGCCGTAGTGGGCACCGAGTCCGCCGGTGAAGAGGCCGTAGCCATATGCGTTCTGGATAATGTCGCCACGGTGCAGGCCGCAAGCAGCAAAGCTGCGCATCATGGCGTTGGCCCAAACGTTGATATCGTCTTGCGTATAGGCGACGACGATTGGTTTGCCGGTGGTGCCGCTGGAGGCGTGGACACGGACGATGTCTTTCATCGACGTGGCAAAGAGTCCGAACGGGTAGGTGTCACGCAGGTCGGTCTTGACGGTAAATGGGAATTTCGCCAGATCGCGTGCGGTTTTTAGTGAGTCCGGCGTCAGGTTGTTTTCTTTGCAGCGATTGCGGAAATGCTCGACGTTTTCATATGCATGGGCGATGATTGTGCGCAGGCGTTGCAGTTGCAGGGCGCGAAGCTGGTCTTCCTGCAGATAGTCGGGTGTGCTGACGGGGTTGAACTCACAGGGTGTTTCTGGTGTTTGCGAGGGCATGACAATTCTCTCCTGCATTTTCTTCGGGTAGCATACGATATGATGTCATTTAATAAAAAGATGAATATAGTCCCGATCTGTTTTTTTGGCAAGGCTTCTGGCGCTGGTTCGTCGTTTTTCTCAGAGTTTTTTTGAAAATATGGTACATGGCTTGACGGGGGGCCAAGCCGTGTTATCATAGATCGTTTAAAAATAAGAACACATTATAGGTAAGGAGATTCTCGTGAAGGAACTGCTTTCCGGCAATGAAGCGATTGCCCGAGGAGCGTGGGAGGCGGGTGTGACCGTCGCTTGCGGTTATCCCGGAACGCCTTCAACCGAAATTCTGGAAAATGTCGCCGAACATTATAAAGACGACATGTATTGCGAATGGTCGCCCAACGAAAAGGTCGCCTTCGAAGTCGGCGTGGGCGCTAGCCTTGCCGGTGCGCGCGTGATGGTGACGATGAAACACGTTGGGCTGAACGTTGCTGCCGACCCGCTCATGACCTTTGCGTGTATGGGTGCTGTCGGCGGTTTTGTTGTCGTTGTTGCAGATGACCCGGGCATGCACAGCTCGCAGAACGAGCAGGATACGCGCAACTTTGCAAAGTTTGCAAAGATCCCGCTTCTGGAACCCTCCAGTAGTGCCGAGGCCAAAGAATTTGTCGCCCGCGCGCTGGAGATCAGTGAAACGTTTTCCACGCCGGTGATTCTGCGTACCTGCACCCGTGTCAGCCACAGCCGCAGCTTGGTCGAGTTGGGCGAGCGCAGCGCTCCGCCGGAAGTCGGGTTCAAGCGCGAGTCGTCGAAGTTTGTGGCGATCCCGCTTTGGGCGCGCAAGATGCGTTTGCGTGTGGAAGAGCGTAGCGGGAAGCTGGATGAACTTGTCGAAACCTCGGATCTGAACCGGATCGAATGGCGCGACCGTAACCTCGGGATCATCACCAGCGGCGTGTGCTATGAATATGTTCGCGAAGTGTTTCCAAATAAAAGCGTATTGAAACTCGGTCTTGGCTGGCCGCTGCCGGTGGAAAAAATCGAAGAGTTTTCGCATGGCGTCGATGACCTGCTGGTTGTTGAAGAACTTGATCCGCTGATTGAAGAGCATACCCGCGCACTCGGCATTCCCTGTGAGGGGCGCAACTGCGTGCCGGGGATTGGTGAACTCAGCCCCGGTCGCCTTATGCCGATCCGCGCTGCGATGATGGGACGTGAAGCGAACCTTCCGTCGCCTGTGCCGGAAGCGGCGGACTTGCCGGGACGCCCTCCGGTGTTGTGTCCGGGCTGTCCGCACCGTGGAACCTATGCTGCGCTGAAAAAGTTTGACGTCGCGGTGATGGGCGATATTGGTTGCTATAGTCTCGGGACA
Organism: bacterium; assembly: GCA_003249795.1. GTDB lineage: Bacteria > Planctomycetota > SZUA-567 > SZUA-567 > SZUA-567 > SZUA-567. The sequence continues at coordinate 4,099 of QKHZ01000168.1, forward strand.
TTGCCTCCGCTCGACAAAATGGAATCACTCTTGTGCATGGGCGCGGCGGTTGGCATGGCACACGGGATGCAGAAAGCGGGAGAACCGCGCAAGACGGTCGGCATTCTCGGCGACAGTACTTTTTTCCACAGCGGAATCACGGGTCTGCTTGATGTCGGATATAATAAAGGCAACAGTACGATTATCGTTGCGGACAACCGCATCACTGCGATGACGGGGCATCAGGAACATCCCGGCAGCGGCAAGACCCTGATGGGGCAGGATACGTATCAGGCTAACGTCGAGGACTTCGGCCGCGCCTGCGGAATCAAACGCACGCGGACGGTGAACCCGTATAATATGAGCGAGATGGTCGCGGCACTCAAGGAAGAACTTGAGGCGGACGAGCCGTCGCTGATTGTCGCCAAAGCCCCGTGTCCTCTTCATGCGCGCAAGCTGGTCGGGCCGAAACATACGATTGACGCGTCGGCGTGTGTCGGTTGCGGCGCGTGTCTGAAGATCGGTTGCCCTGCCATCGAAGGCGGCGGCGGAAAACCCATGATCAACCAGAACCTGTGCTGGGGCTGCGGGCTGTGCGCCAGTGTCTGTCCCAAGAATGCAATTAGCGAGTCAGAGAAAGCGGAGGGCGCACAATGAGCGATACCACGAGTGTGATCATGGTCGGCGTGGGCGGGCAGGGGATTCTGCTGGCGAGTGAAGTCCTTGCGCGCGCGGCGATGCAGGCCGGTTTTGATGTGAAGACCAATGAAGTGCACGGCATGGCCCAGCGCGGCGGCAGTGTCATGGCGCAGGTGCGTTACGGCGAGGAAGTGCATAGCCCGCTGATTTTGGAAGGCACGGCCACGGCGCTGTTGTCGCTCGAGTCGATCGAAAGCCTGCGTGCGGCGCACTATCTCAAAGACGGCGGTCTGGCGGTTGTGAATACCCAGCGCGTGATTCCTGTAACTGTCAGTAGCGGGGCAGCCAAGTATCCGGAAGACGATGCTGAACGGGTCAAAAAAGTTTTTCCGAAACTGAAGGCGATTGACGCAGTGGCGATTGCAGGTGAGTTGGGCAACATTCGTGCGGCAAACGTCGTTCTGCTTGGCGCGCTCAGCCTCGGTCTTGATCTTGAGATGGAACACTGGGCGGCTGCGCTTGACGGGGCGGTGAAGCCGCAATTCCGCGAATTGAACCAGAAAGCATTTGAGGCAGGGCGCAACCTTTAGTGTTTGAAAATGTGTTGACGAAATACTTGTGAACGGCAGGCTGGTTTCAGCTTGTCGTTTTTTCTGGGCATGGTTTTCTGTTGTGAATAAAAAGCACGGAGCCTGTTGTGTGCAGACTCCGTGCCGTGATGTATCTGTATTTCAATTCACGTTCATTTTGCTTTGAATTACTCGTGCGCGTGTGTTGTGATCGACGGATGATCGGTGATAAAACCGGTCAGCGCTGAGCCGAGGCTTCCGCCTTGTTGTTTGACAACGAGGACGTTTTCACCCTTCTTCAGGTTGATGGTGGAAAAGTAAATCGGATAGTGGGTGTTGAAGTCTGCGCCACTACTTTCGAACTCCTTCTTGTTGATGTTTGTCGATAGACGTTCGCCGTTCAGGTATGCGCGCGCCCACCAGTCGACAGCAAGGTACAATAGAGCCGTGCGGTCGGTTTCGCTGTGGATACGGGTGACGGCGATGTTGACGCCACCGGCCGCCGCATAAGTCCGCAGCGGCATCATGACTCCGCGATCCGCAAGACAGCTGTTGACGCCGTCGAGTGCGAACGCCCAGCCCAGCGTTTTCCCGTCACTGGTTTTGAACGTTGCATCATCGCTTAGTGCAGTCATCGCGGGATAGTCCGCCTCAAGCGCCTGCTTGACCAGTTTGACGTCATGGCCGTTGAATCCGCCCCACGGACTTGGGAAGGGGCCTGCGACTTTCCAGTCCTTGCCCGGAATCGGACGGAGAACCGGAAGGAAGCGTACGGCGTAAATCCCGATGCCGCCGTTTCCTTGCAGACGGATGGTGACGGTTCCCGGTTCAAGATGCAGCGTCGGCAGCACCATCGTCAACGGTGTTTTGTTCTGGCCGATGACCACCGGTGTCGGCAGCGACGTGCCGTTGACCGAAGCGATAGCTGCCTGTTGCTGGTCTGCGATCTGTCCGAGTGTGAGCATGTAGTCGCCGAGTGCGGGAATATCCATTGTAAACTCAATTGTCCCCTTATCCGACCACAGAACCTGATACCCGCGCCAGCTCTCGTTAACGGTTGCGCTATCGATCAGTTTGCATTCAGCGGTGTTGACGATCTTTTCCGCCAGATCCTTTGCCGGAATAATCGGTTCTGTCAGGTTCCAGTGCCCGTTTGTGCCGGGATCGGTTAAGAGATCCGGGAAGGTGGTTTCAAGTTCGCCTGCCGGGAGTTTTCCTGTTTTCAGGTTTGCCCGCATCATCGCAACCATGTCCAGCTCGACCCGTGCGCGCCACGGTTTATTTTCTTTCAGCGCTGTCCACGCGGTGTCCAGTGTCCTGTTGTAGGCTGCAAACTGTTTTTCGTCCAGCGCGGTGCTGAACTGTTCGCCTGTGAGTTCTTCTTTCAGTTGCTGGGCATAGGCGAGACGATTGTAGAGATACTCCTGCATCTCAGGACTGATTTCGCTTTCAGCAGATTCAATCGTTGTCGAGATCGGCGCGATAAATGAAACCAGTTCGAATGCATCGAGTGTCAGCTCAAGTTTATTGTTGTCTGCGGTAACGGCTTTGTCTGATGTCAGGTATTTGATTCCCGCTGCTTTTGGCAACATGATTTTTGCACTGACCGGAATCCGTTCTCGGTTGACGGCATAGAAATACAGCCCCGCTTGCATGCCGAGAGTTTTTGCTTCGGCCTTGTTGACTGTGCGGTACCAGACGGCAACCGGATCGTTACTGCCAGCCGCTTTTTCAAATGGAAGTGCGGGAAGTGCGGTGTACTCCTTCATCCACGGTTTGATAATTTCCGGATCGCCGAAGCTGTCGGCATTGCCGCCTTCACTGAGGTATGCCGTGTCCTGCTCTGCCAGAACGACCGCGTATTTCTCAAGGCAGTTGCGACCTGCAGCAAGGACAGCCGAACAGTAGTAAGGCGGTTTTTCATTGTTTTTCATTTTGATGCCCAGTAGGTCGGCAGGCCATGTCGTATTCAGCTCATGATAGGTCATGTAGGAGGCAAAACCGCGCGGTGAGCACATGCCTGCCTGCACATTTTCCTTGTCAAAGAACCCGTCGTAAATCTCGCGTTCGGTCAGCCCCGTCTCGCGGCAGCCATAGCGGGCGGTTGCAAAGACGGCGAGGCCGTCAGAGGTTGAGCGTTTTTTCAGTTCAATGCCGCAACCGAGTGCGCGCTCAGAGATTCTGTCAGAGCTTTCATACAGTTCTTTATCGGAATCAAACGAACCGACGATTGCGAAAAAAATGTCTTTGCGGTTACCGCGGATCCGTTCGAGCAGGCGTGTATTATAGTCTTCGATCCGGTTGCAGCGCCAGGAAGTCCATTTGTCTTTCACTTGCGGTGAGTTCAGGTAGATGAATCGTTTCGGATACAGTTGCGGGTTGTTTGCTCCTAGCTCTTTGATGGCATTTGCGTCGCTCGGGCCGCCCGGAACGTGCAAGCCTGTGTCTTTTTCAAATTCTTGGATCGTCCAGTCGCCATAGCCCCAGTGGATACTCGGATAGAAAAAGTCGCCGCGGAACATCCAGCCGTCGGCGCGGGTGCTGATGCCGAGAAACGCGGGCGAGTCGCGAAGCGTGTCGGCAAGTTCTCCCAGTGCGGCGATGAAGGTGTCCTGTACTGCCGGATGCAGCGGGTTCAGGTCGCACGGTGACGAGCCGCGTCCGTTTTCCCCGCCATTGCAGTTCATGGATCTGACATCCTGCGGGTTTTCTGCCATGCGGGGGAGAGTGACCTTGTTGAGATACCACTGGTTGTTGAAGATTTCGGGGACGTATTTCATGCCGAACTTTTCGCACAGAAGGCACGCCAGACGCGAGAAGTTGTAGTCCTTGTATTCCATTCCTTCAAGAATCATAGAGTTCCAGAACGCGGTCTGGTAGCTTGCGCCCATGCCGCCGATGGCATTGCCCCCGTAGTAGCGAACCATCTGGATCCAGCGCTGCATACCGGCGAAGTTGCTGGCGCTGTAGTCGGGGTAAAGGTGTTTGCTTCCGACCATGACGCGCCAGTTATCGATTTCTTCATACCAGTTTGAGTACGTCCGTCCGTTGCGGTTTGGTGCTGCCTCAAGCGGAATCACGTCGCCGTCAAACCGGCTGATCTTGATCCGGCTGATGGCGGCGCGTTGTCCTTTTTGCTGGCTGAGGATCGAGATAACGCCGGACTCTGTCAGCGGCCAGAATAGTTTTCGCATCACATATGTTTTGTTTGTGATCGGGAAAAAACCGCCGGTTTCATAAGACTTGCCCTGATAGCCTTCATTGCTTCTGTTCAGTGTGCCGTCCGCGTCGAGCCAATTGAGGCAGATGCTGGCAGACCGGCGCGCGTCATCCGGATATTCGACTTCGATCAGATACGGAACCTGCTTTTGCGGAACGGTGAAGCGGTACGCAAAGCCGGAGTAACTGCGGGGTTTGGCGCTTGGGTTTGTCGGGATCTCTGCTTCGGGTGGCGTGCAGTCGTGGCTTTCTCGGTACTGGACACCGGCGCCGGTGCTGATTCGGGTCGGGCCGTTGCATTCGATAAATGTGGCCGGATCGATCGACTTGCCCGCATCGGTCTGCGCGACGCAATCGATATCGTGAATGAGCTGCATCTTTGCGTTTGAATCAGTTTGACTGTCTTTTGCCTTGGTATCCACGGCGCAGTAGATGCATCGTGCAAACGAACTGGCGGGAAGTTTTTGCCCGTTGACGGTTGCGGTGAGTTCAAAGATGCCTTCTGCTGGAGATGGGATCTTGACGGTGAATTTTTTCATGGTTGCATGCGCCGGGACCGACAGTGTCGCCACGGTTTTACTTTTGCTTTCGCGCTCTTTGCCAAGCGGCAGGGTGATGTCACTTTGGATAAATTCATAGGTATGCGCCGCGTTGTCGCCGCCGGCATAAACCGAGAGGGTAAACGGTTCGCCGCAGCGCACGACGTCATTTCCCGTCTTCTCGGCGAAGATGACATTTACGGCGCCCGCGTCAGCTTTGCGCAGTTCAAAGGTTTCAAAGATTTTCATCGGGAATGAATTGCGGCCGGTGCGTTTGATTTTCAGAACGTGCTTGCCTTTTGTCAGCCACAGGTTCGAAACTTTCGCGTAACCGTCTTTGTCGGCACTGTCGGTAGCGCGGTTGAAATAGCGCAGTGCTCCGTCGATGACAAGGTCGTGTCCCAGATTTCCATCCACTTCTTTGAAGAACAGTTCGTACCATCCCTCATCCGGAACGGTGATATTATAGCTGACCTGAAAGCCGTGCGGTTTGTGCTTCGGCCCCGGTGTCGGAGCAGGACGTCCGTCTCCGAAGATGGTATCGTCAGCTTTCCAGATGCTGCCGCTTGCGATTACTTCCGGTTTCATTGTCTTATCCGTTTTGCTTTCGGGTGTCTCGGCAGCACAGGCCGGAATCAGGCTTGCGCATGCAAAGAGCGAAAGTGCGGTACAGACGGTTCGTGCAAGTCGTTGCATTGTGTCGGTCTCCTTGTTCCAATGGGATTGCATTCATTATCGGTTCATCCTGAAGTTGAATTTGTTTGTGTCTTTCAGTTGCAGCGCATGTGTCAGTTTATGATTTTCATTTTCAGAATCCGTTGGTTGCCGGTGTCTGCGACATACAGCCATTCGTTTCCTTTATTGTCCTGCACGGCGACGATTCCGGCAGGCTGGTAGAAATAAAGCCCGTCGCGGTTGTCGAGGTTTCCATAGGTTCCAAATGTCCCGAGCAGTTCGCCGTTAGCGGAGAAGCAGACGATTTTGTTTGCGGCAAAGTCACTGCACCAGACGCGTCCTTTGCTGTCGGTAGTGATGCCGACCGGCGTGCGTAGCGGCGGCAGGCGGTGGGGTTGCTCTTCGATAAACGATCGTTTCCAGAGGGTGTTACCCGAAGCGTCAAGACAGGCAACGCTGCGGCTTGCGCCACCGGCGATAAAGAGTTTGCCTGACTTGTCCTGGTGCAGGCCATAGCTTCCCCATTCGTTTGTCTTGCCCAGATCAACGAGCAGTTCCCGTTGATCGCTATCGGGGTGATAGCGGAAGATTTCAATATGCTTTAAATTTTTATCCTGACTTCTCAGGCGCAGAAGGATTGAGCCGTCTGTCTGCACTTCAAGGTCAAGCGGTTCGAGAAACGCATCGCCAATCAGTGGCTTGCCTGTCAGCATCTCAGGCTTGCTCCAACCTTCTGCCTGTTTTGCTGCGCGGTACAGATTTGCCCCCCGGCTGTTACTGTAAAATCCGAAGTTGCCTGCCAGATACAAATCGCCGTTTGGCGCAAAGGCGAATGATTGCATCTGCTTCTGCCGGATCTGCGGATCAAAGACGACGTCGGCAAACACAGTGTTGTTCCAGGTCGTTGTCTTTGTTGACGCTGATGGTAGCGGCATGCGCATCAACTTTCCGCCGCTGATAAAGTAGATGCCGTCGTCACGGCGTTTTAGTTGCGTGAAGCCATTGAGGAAAACAGAACTGTCTTCGGCAAGTCCTGCGATCATCATGCTGTCAAATTCCATCTCTTTTTCGAGAAGGCGATAGTTGATTGCAACCGCGCCGTTAACCGCTTGCGAAAATCCGATCGTGATCAAGCCTTGTGGATTCATGGCGATGGCATTGGCTTGTGCTGTGAGTTTCTGGCTCCATGCCAGCGCGAATGATCCGCTTTCATCTTTTCTGAAACAGCAGATACGGAAGCCTCGGTCGCTCAATGCGCAAAGAATAGAACCCTCTCGATTAACCGCAACGCGGGTCATCGAAGATGTTTGCCCACTGAGTGCGATCTGCGTCCTGATCTGCATATCTTTTCCCAGAACAACCAGCGCTTGCGGCAGGGCGAGGTATCCTGTGCCGTCTGCATCAAAGCACAGGTCGATGACACGGCCTTTGAAATAACAGTTTGTCTGGTTGCCGGATTCAACATCGACGAATTCATAGATGCCGCTGCCATCAGGACGGTATTTATAAACGCCAGCCAGTTCTTCCGGATCGTCGCAGGCGGCATAGATGTTTCCTGACAGGTCAACGGTGTATGCATCGCTGATCCTGCGGAAACTCTTCTGGTTTTGATTCGGCAGGACAATGTTGTTGCCCAGATTCAGATCAAGAAGACGTCCGAACATTGTCTCGTACAAACTCGGTGGAGTTTCCCAATTGACACCGGTCAACCGTTTGTCCGGCGTGAGGGCAAGCCTCTTGAGATAGACTGTTTTTGGATTGGTCAGTTCCGCCGTGCGGGTGTCGCCTGATTCAGGCTTGAACGGTTTCAGCAGCCGGACGGATTTGAGATAATTGCCGCGTTGGTCAAAACACATGTTGATGGTTCCCGACGTTGCCCAGAGACGGCCTTCGGGGTCATAACACAGGTCATTGATCAGTTCCATCCGCCCGCGGGTGTCGCCCAGAATGGATTCGAGTTTCAGTTCTGGAGGCGCAAGTTTTGATGCTGCTTGTGATGGTGTAGCAAACGGCTTCTGCTCATAAAGTGCTGTCGGAAACGTTCCTGTCTGGCTGTAAAACTGCACTACTTCAAGGCGCGTCAGGTTGTCGCGCACCGCGGCCCACTCTTTGCGTTCTGCTGCAAGGACTGCCGTGTTGAGCATGGCCATGAGAGAGCTTGCCTGCGTGTCCGATAGTTCCGGCGCAATCGTGCGGCTGCGGAGTTGTTCAAGCAGTGTCGATGCCTGTTTGATCAGCGGCTGCAGCGAGTCGATATACGCTTTCGGTGCGGTTGTTTCGCAGTCAGTAAGAGACGCGCCAGCTTCTGCCTTGAAACTTTTGAGCATGAACGGAGAAAGTTTGAATGTCAGCTTGTTGCCCTCAAGTGAGGCAGGTTCTTGCGTTGACAGACTGATAAGTTGTCCGGGATTATTCAAGGTTAATGTGACGTCCAGTTCAACCGGAAGGCGGTTAACAGCATAGAAATAAAGCCCGTCATTTTTCTGCAACATCCAGACAGCTGCAGGATCGCGGCCCTTTTCAAACTTTGTAAACTGCTCTGCAGGAAGTGCGCGATACTCCTGCATAAAAGGCTGCAGCAGTTTTGGTGTGCCGAAGACCCAGCCGTTGCCGCCGTTGATGATAAATGACGTGTCGTTGTTGGCGACTACGGTCGCATAGGTCTGCAGCTCCCATATTCCGCTTGGCGAGCACGAGTCGAATGCGTTGTAGCTTTTGCCGCCAAGAAGTGACCAGTCCAGATTTTCATTCACTTCATAGTAGTCGCCGTAGATGGCAAAGCCGCGTCCGCCGAGTCTTCCGATCCGGCCATAGTCTTCACTCATGAACGGTTCTACTTTTTCGGCATCCGCGATCGGATTGGAGAAACGCCGTCCGTAGGTGCCGCTGGGAATGACGACCATCCCCGGTTCGTGTGAATACATCCGCCAGTCCATTCCGAACTCCCGCATTTTCCCGAGCTGGGTGTTACTGAATGTCCAGCGTTCACTGCCGAAGTAGGTGAAGAACAGTTTGGCATCCGGCTTGGCCTGACGGATTCGGTCGCGTAGGCGGCGGTGGAAATCAAAGATCTTTGTGCATCGCCAGTTCTGCCACGTTTCCAGCATCGGCCCGCTCAGGAAATCAAAGCGTTTACGAAACCGCTGCGGGTCGTCAGGCAGTCCCGGAACCTTGATGTCGGTGTCTTTGGTAAATTGAGCAACCGTCCAGTCGCCGTAGCCCCACTCCAGTCCGGGCAGAGCGTTCCATCCCTGCCACTGCCAGCTCAGCATCAGGCGCGAGGAGATGCCTTCGAACGCCGGGATATCGCCAAGACGATCCGCAAGCTCTCCGAAAACATCGATATACTTTTGTTGGACGTCCGGATGCAGTGCATTGTAGATAAACGGAACCCAACTGTAGGTGTACTCTCCGTCCTTGCTGGTTAGTAGATACTCTTTTGATTTGTTGTTTGTAAAGTGGATCGTTTTAATTGATTTGCCGTCTTTCTTTTCTTCCTGCACGTCGATGCCCATGATTTCACGCTCGAACCACGGCCGTCCGCGCAGGTGGAACTCGGGGATGAATTTGCCGCCGTATTTCTGCGCCATCAGCGCGACCATCCGCACGCGGTCTTCCTGATCGCACAGGTATCCGTCGAGAAGTTTGCTTGGGTAGCAGTTGCCGCCGTAGACGTTGATTGTCGGGAACATCAGGTTGGCGCCGACAAACCGGTTCCACTGCCCCCAGCGGTCGATCGAGGCCATCTCTTCAGCGAGTCCGCCGAGGTGGCCCGACTCGCTTTTGCGTGCGCCAAAGAAACGCGTCCAGCGCCCCGGCTCTTCAAAGTAATAGCCCATCGAACGGCCTTCATATCCTTGCGGTTTGTTGATGGCTGTTGCTGGAAGTGTTGAGTCGATCCGGTCGATGACGATCTTTGCAGCGGCTGCCTTACAACCTTTATTCAGGTTAATGACGGCGACGATGAGATCTTTATTGTTGAGCGGATAGAAGAATGCTTCATGAACCTGCATCGCATTTGTTGACGTGTACAGCCCGCCGCTCTCGACACCGCCGGTGCAGACAACGCCGTTTCGCTGGTCTGCGCCGTCATTGACCCAGAATCCGCAGGAGCGTTTCTGGTCGTCTGGATAGGTTACGCGCAGGCGGTAGGTGTGGTCGCTGTCGGGCAGATCGAAGCGGTAGGAGAAGCCGTCGAGTCCCCACAGGTTAAGTGGGTCGTGATGTCCCGGCGCGGAGCGGCCGTTTCCTGAACTTTGGCGGTATTGGCCGAAGGGAGCGTTGACGATTGTCGTGGCGCCGTCTTTTTCAAAGTAGTTTTGATTCTGTGTGACCGGCTGACCGTTGATGGTCTGGCCGACGCAGTCGATCTCCACGACGGTTGTTGTCTGCAGTGTATCGGATGGCGCGGGCGGATTGTTGGTGTCGATGACGATGAACTTGCTTGCCTTCAGGTCTGCCGGTCGCAGCAGTTTGCCCTCAACGCGGGGGACGACAAAGAAGACGCCCTGGTTCGGGAACTCAATCGGTACCTGCTGAAGGATCGGCGTTTCCGTTGCGGGAAATTCAATCGTCGCGGTGACGCCGACTTCAACATTTCCTTCCAGCGTTTCATTCAGTAAAACGAGTTCGTATTTTGTCGGCACCGTTGTACCGCCGAGGATGGGCAGTGTGATTTTTGTCCCGGCGCTGACGACGTTGTTGAACTCGCCTTCTGCGCGGATGCAGCTCTCAGTCCGTCCTTTTCCTGCGCGCAGTTGCCATAACGCAGGCAGCACCCCCGGAAAGCCGAGGCGACGGATGCGCAAGGTGTGTTTTCCTGCATCCAGATATAAGTTCGCTTCCTTGTACCACCCTCTTTCTTTTCCGGAGTTGATAATGTCTTCTTTCATCGAGTACGTCAAGAGGTACAGGGGTTTGCCGTCGAGATAGAGATCGCGCGCCCATCCGGGGACGCCGTCCTTTTCCCACAGTTCATACCAGCCGGTATCGGGGAGGTTGAAGTCGTATTCCGCCCATCCGGCCATCTGGTCGATCTTGCCTTCCGCCTTTTTCTTCTCCGGATCGACGCCATCATAGTTATACCACTCAATATTACTGCGGTCGAAACTCCACGCCGTCCGCTCAAGCAGAAACGGTTTCTCTTCCGGCGTTGGTGCAGGTGTTGCCGCTTCTTCTGCTTTTGTTTGGTATCCAACGCCGCTTGTCAGGATCAGGAGTCCGAGTACAAACGATGCAATTCTTTTTTGCATAATAAGTTCTCCTGCAAAACCACGTCAGTTCATGGTTGCGGTACATTCTTGTGTCAGTCTGGATGACACTTTGGTATCGTAATTTTATTCTTCGAGAACCATCCCGTTTGGTTTTCTGCACGGGCTGGAGGCGGTCTTAATTGTTCGACGTTGAGTCTTTGAAAAATTCCCGATTGGCCACTTTGGCTTCGACGGCACCATATGGTTCATGGCTGACATGGGAGTCGAGCCAGAGCATGGAAAACCCTCCGACATGAACTAGAAAGCCCCCTTTTTGCATAAAGGGGAGTCTAACCGAATCTGCCCAATATGTATGTGTTGATGTAAGCATGTTGACGTTATCGATTGCGCCTGCGTTTGATTCTGGAGTCCAGCCGTCATACAGGTAGTAGTCTTTGCTTGGATACCGGTATTTATTGATGTTGCGGGGTTTGGTGAAATACCAGCTACCGGCGCTTGATTCATAGGGCGATACGCATGAATTTACAGAATAGCTGTAGACAACATCATAGAGTGAAAGATACGAGCGCGTATCGGACGGGCAGTAAATAATGCTGCTGTTTTTCTTCTGGTATGGTTTGCGTTCGGTGCCATTGCTACAGTCGACATTGTACACAATCTCCATGATCTTTTGGTACCAGATCCGGCTTCCGTCGCTGTAACCAAGCCCAGCGGCGGGAGCGAAGTCACGGTTTTCCGAGATATAGGTCTGCAGCGCGACTCCGCATTGTTTGAGGTTGTTCATGCATCCGGCGCTGTAAGCCATGTCCTGCGACTTTTTCAGTGCCGGCAGCAGCATCGACGCGAGGATCGCGATAATGGCAATCACGACCAGCAGCTCCACCAGAGTGAACGTGTTTCTTGAGAGTTCTCTGTACTGCAGGCTGCGATCGCGCATATGGTTTCTCATCCTTTACCGGTGGTATGACTAGTTGTTGTAATAAATTGGGTCTTTGAAAAAATTACCGCTGGCGACTTTGGCTTCGAGTGCGACATAGGTTTCATGGCTGGCGTGCGCGTCGAGCCACAGTGCGGAGTATCCGCCGTCATGTACTTGAAACCCGCCTGTCGTGGCTGATGTATAGCGCGTTGTTGACCAATAGACGTGTGTCGAAACAAATATGTTCGGGTTGAATACGATTCCTGCGTTGGTGGTTTGTGTCCAGCTGTCATAAAGGTAAAGGTCTTTACTGGCGTAGCGGTATTGACTCATTTTTCTCGGGTTTGTAAAACTCCAGACTCCGCCACTCACATACGGGCTGACTACGTAATTTCCGGAATAGCTCCACGCTACATCAAATTCACTCGGGTCTGGATCAGACGGGCACACAATAATGCTGCTGTTTTTTCCTTTATACGGTGCGCGTTCTGTTCCATTGTTCACATCAATCCCGTAGGTGAGTTCGATGATGCCGTGATACCAGATCCGTTGTCCGCTCGTGTCGCCGTCTCCGGATGCAGGCGGATAGTCGTCATTGCTGTTGGCGTAGCTGTGCAGGGCAACGCCGCATTGCTTGAGGTTACTGAGGCATCCTGCGCTTTTGGCCAGCTCCTGCGCTTTGCGCAGCGTCGGCATCAGCATCGCCGCGAGAATCCCGATAATGGCGATGACTACCAGCAATTCTACCAGCGTGAACTGTTTTGAGTGCAGCGTCGCGTCGTGCGCCGGATTTTTTACAGGAAGACTCTTCATCGTTTTCTCTCCCTCGTCCGGATAAAAGAATAAGCATCTGCATAATGTGCATTATGCGATATAAATTGGCTTAGTCAAGTGTACCAATTCAAAATCAGGATTGTCGGTGACGGCTCTGCTGTTTTTTTCGTGAATACGTGTTGATGTAACATGAATTTTGATAGTCGGTTGCGTTTTTTATGCGCTTTCGGGGAGTATACGTTCATTGAGTTGGCTTTGTTCGTAAATTATTTAGTGTGAAATCCGTCGGCGTTGGTTAATCAATAGTTTTTATATCGATAGCCAGCTGGCTATTATTCGAAATCTAGTGTGCATACTGCGCACATAGTGCGGAGCGTTCACGGCTAAATTGTTTGTTGTTTGGATGCAAGAGAGATGTTGAAGCATGATGTCGTAAAAAAAAAGGCGAACCCGGATGGGCTCGCCTTTTGTGGTTGTGTGAACCGGCTTTTCTGTGGATCAGAACTGCCAGCCGACGCGGACGCCGAACATCTGGGCGGTGCGGTCGATGTCGGTGCTGTGGGTGACGCCGGTTGTGCCGTCGAGGCTGCGGCCTTCACCCAGTTCGCCGTTGAACCAGACCAGTGCGTATTCGGCCATCACGTACATGCCGTTGTCGAAGGTGTACTTGCCGTTTAAGACTGCCTGGTAGTAATCCTGATCGTCCCAGCCGAGGATTTGTGTCGAGCTGACGCCGTTGGTGACTGCTGAGCGTGCCTGCAGGATTTCGTCGATGTGCGCCCATTCGAACATGCCGCCGAAGTCGATGGCTTCGGTGACGTGCCAGCAGGTGCCAAGGCTCCATGTGCTGGTGGTGGCGTCGTTCTGGAAGTCCGCGTTATAGCCGCGCTGGTATTCGGCCCAGACTGTCAGCGGGAAGGTCGGTAGGGTGTATTCTGCTGCCAGGTCAAAGCCGTATGAGTTTTCTGTGGCGATGCTGTCGACGTCGTTGCCAAGAACACTGCTGTACATCAGGGTGTTGTCGCCCTTGCGTTCGCTGTGCTGGTTGATGACACCGGCGATCAGGCGGAGGCCTTCCATTGGTGTAACTTCGAGCTGCAGTGCGCCGGACTGGACACCGTAGTCGCTCGGACGGTTTTCATACATGGTCTTGTCTGACTGGAAGAGCGTCGCCGAGACCTTTGCCCAGTCGCGATAGTTATAAATTCCCTGCACTTGCATCAGGCGTTCAAGGTGTTCTGCGCCGGGAAGTGAGTTTGCCGTGCCGACGGAGGCGTAGTCCTGATCGCGTTCGCTGGTGCTGAGGGCGGAGCCGCCGTTTTCACTGCCGACGAACCATTCGGCGAGGCCGCGCTGGAAGCTGTCGGTCATGCCGAAGTCGCGGTGCAGGCCGTAGTCGACTGTCTTTTTACCGACGACGAGGTCGAAGTCCGAGCCGCGGATGTGTTTCCACATGAAATAGCATTCGTCCAGCAGTTCTTCACCGGCATTTGTATCATAGTCGAGGTCAAGGCGGATCTTGAGCATGACGTCAGGGCTGGCGTTGATCAGGAAATCAAGATTCGCTTCTCCTGTGCCCCAGCGTGCGCTGCGGAGTTTGTCGTTGTCGACGGCTGATTTGCCCAGTTCTTCGCGTTCGACGCTCATGTAGTCGATTGCAACTTCACCACCGATGCGGATCGACCCGCGGCGACGCATTGATGTCATCGCTTCAGAGTCACCACTGGTGGCGGGTGCAAGCTGTGCGGCTTCAAGGGCGGCAACTTTTGCTTTCAGGTCATTCAGTTCATTGACCAGCCCGGATACGTCTTCCCCCCAGACAGACGTACCGAGCAGAACAGTAGCCGCGAGTCCGGCCACAATCCTGCGGATATTCATAACACTCTCCTCTTTTTTAAAAAAAGACCCCCAAGTCTTTTAGATTGCATGGACGCGGTACTTCCGAGTCCGTGGATAAGCCGGTTTCCCCGCCGGGTATTATCCTCTTTCAACATCGTCCGGATTTGAGGGGGGGAAATCAAGGGTTCACTTCCGAAAAAAGTTGATTTTTTACTTGCAAAAAAATAGACCTCGCTCGTACCGCTATGTTTTTCGGGATTTTTATGTGGCGCTGCTTGTGGTCTGCGTTTTCTTATAACATGTTGTAGTTGAAGGCCGATGCCTGTTTGTCTGTCCTGATTTTCAGGTATTGCAGTCGGTGTGGAATGCGGGTAAAGTTGCGTATTGTGGAAAATCGGTAAAAATCGGCGGTTGGCGGACAAGCAGGCAATCTGTCTCTCTTTTTCTGCTGGTGGTAAGCTGCTGTCTGCATTCCTCTTCGTAAACCTGAAATGAATACACGGAAAATAACCGTGCCGACATGGAGATTGCATGAGCCAGCATGACGACGCAAAAAAACGGATTGATGAGCTGACAAGCCAGATCCTTCATCACAATGAACTGTATTACAACAGAAGCACGCCTGAAATCTCCGACCGCGAGTATGACGCGCTGTTGACCGAGCTCGAGATGATGGAGGCCGCATGGCCGGATCTACGCCGTGCCGACAGCCCGACCGGTAAAGTCGGTGCAACGGTCAAGGAGGACGGAAACTTCGCGCCTGTGCGGCATGTGGTGAGGATGCTGAGTATCCCGAATACATATACTGATGAAGAAATCCACAAGTTTGTCGGCCGGATTACCGCGTCAGCAAAGGAGCAGGGGATTAACGCCCCCGCGTTTGTTGTCGAGATGAAGATTGACGGGCTGGCGGTGAGTCTCAGCTATGAAAACGGGAAATTGATTCAGGCCGCAACGCGCGGTGACGGCTTTGTCGGCGAAGACGTCACGCGCAATGTCAGGCAGATTGCAGAGATCCCACAGCAGTTGAAAGATGAAGGGGACGGGTTGTTTCCATCGGTTCCGGCGTCGCTTGAAGTGCGCGGGGAAGTGTATATGGGACGCGAGCGGTTTTCGGAACTCCGTAAAAAGCAGGAGGACGCGGAAGAGAAGGTTTTTGCCAATCCCCGCAACGCCGCTGCCGGAACGCTGAAGATGCTTGACCCGACTGTGGTCGCTTCGCGCGGGCTGCAGGCTTGGCTGTATGCGACAACGACCGCGGACGACCTGAACGTGACGCGCCAAAGCGAGCTTTTGGACAAACTCACGTCGATGGGGCTTCCTGTGAACCCGAACCGGCGTCTGTGCAAAACGGCGGATGAAATTCTGGCGGTGCGCGATGAGTGGGACAAGCTGCGGCATACGCTGCCGTATGACACTGACGGGCTGGTCATCAAGGTCGATTCTCTCGCGCTGCAGGGCGTTCTGGGCGAAGGAAGCAAATACCCCAACTGGGCGATTGCGTACAAGTTTGAGCCCGAGCGTGCCGAAACGGTTGTGAAAGAGATCCGCCTGCAGGTCGGCAAACTCGGGACTGTCACGCCGGTGGCCGACCTTGAGCCCGTGTTTTTGTCCGGCTCAACGATCAGTCACGTCAGCCTGCACAATTCGACGTATATTTTGAAAAAAGATATCCGAGTCGGCGACACTGTCCTGATCGAAAAAGCCGGCGAGATCATCCCGCAGATCGTGCGCGTTCTGCCGGAAAAACGAAACGGTGAGGAACAAGAGTTTCCTGTTCCGGAAAACTGTCCCGTGTGCGGATCAATTTTAGCACAGACCCGGAATCCGGACGGGGAAGGCGGTGAGGTGTTGACGCTGCGCTGCGAAAATCCGCTGTGTCCGGCAAAGACCCGCGCGCGGATTCTGCACTTTGTTTCGCGCGGCTCGATGGATATTGAAGAGTTCGGCCCCGCGGTGATCGACCAGTTGCTTGAAAGCGGCCGGATCAAGGACGTGGCGGACTTGTATACGCTGACGATGGAAGACCTCGTGCCGCTGGAGAGGCTTGCGGAGAAAAGCGCGCGCAACCTTGTCGACGCCCTTGAGAAATCAAAAAAGACGGGGCTGGCAAAGGTGCTCGCAGCACTTAGCATTCCGCATGTCGGAGCAACTGCCGCGCAGGTGATCGCGTCGAAGTTTGAGGACATCGATCAGGTCAAGGCGGCGGGGACAGAGGCGATTTCCGCAATCGATACCGGCTCGTCAATGGCATACCGAACCCTTGGCGACAAGTCTGCGGCGATTCTGTCATTGGCGCTGAAAGATGAATCGGTGCAAAAGCGTCTTGAGCCGCTGGACGGCAAAGATCTCTGCGAATCGCTGGAGCGGTTGGCGCTGAACGGATTTGGTGACAAACGCTGTCAGGCGGTGGTGCAGAAGTTCGGTACGGGCAAAAAACTGCTGGCGGCAAGCGACGCGGAGTTGCGGCTGGTGGAGATGGGCTCAAGCGAAGTCAGCCGGACGCTGGGGCCGGTGGTTGCGCAGTCGTTAGACGAGTTCCTGCATGATCCGGCCGGATGGGAACTGATCGAACGGTTGCGGGCTGCGGGCGTATCGATGTCGGTGGCGCGGACGGCGGTGGGTACAGGCGCGTCGGGCAAGGTTTTTGTGCTCACCGGAACGCTTGAGGGGATGGGCAGAAACGACGCCAAGAAGATGATCGAGGCCGCAGGCGGAACGGTTTCCGGCAGCGTCAGTCAGAAGGTGGACTATCTCGTCGCCGGTGCGGATCCTGGCAGCAAGCTCGACAAAGCCGCCAAGCTCGGCATCTCCGTCATCGACAAAGACGGGCTGATTCAGCTTTGCCAGAACAGCTAACGACTGGGGCAATTTGCCGATGAAAACCTATTTGAAGCATCTGTTGCTTTTCTGCGTTGTAATCAGTGTGTTGATTTTTTCTGTTTGGGTTTATTTTATCTTATTCAGTCAATCTGCGTGGCGCGTGCAGTGGGAGCATGGCGTGCGTCTTCCTGCATCTGCGTCTCGTATTGAATGTCGCGGGGATGCGTGGCGGCTTTTTCTTGATCGGAGTGCTCTCTCGCGGTTCGAGATTGATTCGGATGAGAAAGATGCGTTTGTGCAGCAGCTTTTATCCCGTCGGCAAATCGACCGAGAGGGTTACAGCGCAAATGGCCTATTGGTTCCCGGAAATGACGGAATTCAATACCATTACAGGCGCTGGGTTGAGCCGTCGCCGTTGCTGCAACGCGGCATGTGCGAGTCCGATACCGGCGATTGGCTATACTGGGAAGTTCGACTTGGACTCAGCAAAAAGATTGTTATCATATTGTATACCGATTGGAATTGAACCGTAGGCATAATTTTGACACAGGAGGGAAGACGATGGCTCAGATTATCGCACGCTCGGTTGTCAGGACGGTTGTTACTTCGGTGCTGCTGGTTGCGATTGTTGGCGGATTTTTCTGGCTCTCATGCGGTGACGGGCAGGCAAATCGCTGGGTTTTCCTCTGGCAGCGGCATGTCTATACGCTTGTTGATCCCTATAACATCCCGCCGGATTTTATCGGAACGTGGAGGGCGTGGCATACAAACGGCGTCCTGATGACTGAAGTTGCGGTTGTCGACGGCAAAATCCACGGGGAGCAGAAGTTCTGGAACCGGCAGGGAGAGTTATGCGGCCACTACTGGAATGAAAGCGCAGCGTCTGTGCCGATTCCGTATCAAAAATATCTGCAGCAGAAGTAGTCTTTTTCTCTTTCTCGCCGGATAAACCAATCTCGATCATCATGACTGTTATGTCATTTACTGAATGGATCGAGAGACTTATTTGATCTTGCACTTGCCGTTCGGATTTCATTCCGAACGGCCGTTGTTTGTTTGGGGTGTCCTAAGGGATTTGTGTCGGGGTAACTTTCGGCCAGTTGGTTGGTATGCTGGAATGCTGTATTTTTGTGTCCGCTCTGTGGGTATCAAGGATAAATGGTATAGGTTTGTTCCAGCTTTGTTTGGCGATGAATGTTTTCATGGAGATTTCCATCGTCGGGTGGTTGTATTTCTGGTAAAGGTCATTTTCGATGTGAACTGTGATGATCCCTGATTTGAGTGGAAGGATGGTTGAAAACCCCGTAGGATAAGTGGGTAAAAAGCCGTCCATATGAACGTGTCGATTTTGGGTGCTTAAGTTGAAGCATTCGAAACCTCTGGATATCTGAATGGGTTCCTGTTGTGGGTTAAACCATAGAAACGTGATTGGGATGTATTCCGAGTCATCTGGCCACGCCGCGACTCTCCAATCCATAGCGATGGGAGGTTCAGGTGGAAGGGCTTCATTTTCTTTTTTGGGATGACCTGTGTTTTTTCTAGATTGTTCGTCTACCGTTGGAATTTCGCTTTGGAAGGCGATGGCGTCTTTCCATGTAGATGATAATGTTACAGGCACGGGATCTTGTCCCCATTTCGTTGTCATGTAAAGCGTTGTATTGATCTTTTGGATAGGCATTGCAAGTGGTTGAGTGGTGTCGTCCTGAAGCATGAATGTGAGTTCTTTTATCTGTTTTGGTTTGATATACAAAAACGCAGCAAATGAGTCAATGTTTCCCATATCATGCTGACTACTGAAGATACAGTCCAATTCGGATGGTTTAGTAAACTTTTTTTCCTTTAGTTTTGTTGAAACAAGAATTGTTTTATCCGAACAATTGCGGATGAGCACAGATTCCTGACGAGTGTTATTTATTTCATTCCATACAATGATTTTCCAGTCAAATTCTATGCTTTGTGCTTGCTGTGTTATCGAACCGGGTTCGGAAGGCAATTGTTCTGATTCAGCAGAATAGCACACCCGGAATAGAAGCAAAACTGTCGTCAGTAGGCAGACCGTTGTTTTCATGAGGAGATCTCTTTGATGGATTATCTGTTTTGCCATATGGATAAACGAAAAAAATTGCTGTGGGTTCAGTTTTTTGTAGTCATCTGCCTGATTCGTCCGAATTATTGATAAGTGAAAGCAAAATGCAAATGTAATGTAGAGTAGAGTAATACAAAAAGAGTAATCATTTGCGGTTTACGGTTCTTGACAAGTTTGGCTTTGTCGGTGACAATAGGCTTATCAATCAATGCCGGAAATGGTCTTCGGCATGCGGTAAATGAATGGGCGATAATGTCAACCTGTGACGGGATCTTTGATAAAGCACTCAAACTCCTTGATGATGAACAGTTTCCTGAGGCGATTCAGGCCTTTACCGACTTTATTGCCCTGTGCCCGGAGTCTGAAGGCGCTTACGGCAACCGCGGCATCGCCCGCATGCATACCGGTGATGATGTCGGCGCGCTTTCTGACTTCCGCATGGTGGTGGAATTAAATCCTGACGATGCACAAGGTTATGCCATGGCTGCCGAGGCCTTGCGCAACCTTGGAAAGTATGAAGAGGCTCTCACGCTGATCTCCGAGTCGCTGGAGATCGAGGATGACGAGCCGAATGCGCACCTGCTGCGGGGATGGCTCTTTTTCCGTGGTGAGCAGTACGAATACGCGGCTGAAGATATTCAGATTTATGTCGATGAAGCGGATGAACCGTCGGAGGCTGTCGATATGCTCCGCGTCTGCCGTGTTCTGTCCGGGCTTGATACGGAGGAGGGTGTCGATCCGACCGATGCTGAAGACCGTCAGCTGTTTCTGGATGACATGAGCTTTTCCTTCGATTTTACGTATAATGATGAGTATGAGGCAAGCGGCCTGTTCTGCGGGTATGCGCATTGCCTGCGAAATATGCCCCGTCGGGCGGAAGGGTCGGCATGCTGCTGTGTGATCGCAGGATTTGAATGCCCGGGCGGTGAGGAGCAGATTTGCCGTTGCAGGCTGTCGCCTCCAAAAGATTTTTGACCCAGCCGCGTGTGATCTGTGGTATGATGCGGATAAACGTGGGCAGGAAGCGTGTTCTGACAGATAAAAAGAAACAGCGGTTTCGTGTTTCACCTGCAGGCCAACGGGCTTTGGCTGCGGTTTGTTCGTTTTCCGATGATTTGATTAGTTGGGGGTGTGTGCATGATTGTCGCCTGTCCGCAATGTGATGCGCGGTATGAATTCGACGAATCGATGCAGGGAAAAAAGTTCCGCTGCCGCGAGTGCCAGGCTGTGGTTACGATTTGCGTCCCGCAACCGGAGCAGCCCGAACCGCCTACGCCATCAAAACCGCTTGTTCCCGGCCTGAATAAACATCGTGCTGACCGACGCTCGCGCTTGAGCCAGTTGCGCGCGTCGTTACAGGAAACGGCGGCTGATTCAGTAACCGAAGAGGCTGCCGTTAGCGCATTCCCGTCTATTGTGCAAGAAAAAGAAGCTCCAGCAAATCCGGTGCAAGAGGTGGAGTCTGCAACGCAACCGGAGCAGGATATTGATGAAGCTGACGGGGAAACGCCAAGTGTCACATCCGAAGAACCTGCCGGAACGCCCAAACCGAATCCCGCAAAATCTCGGAATAAAGATACAGAAGCGCGCATGCGGGAACTACGCTATCGCCGGTTAACAGGTAGCGGCTTTACGCGCGAGCGCCATGAATCGGATCATTCTCAGGAACAGGATCAAGTGGCTGAGGCTGAAATTGCGCCTGAAGTCGAGGTGGCGGCTCCTTTCGCTGAGCCGGTTTCTGCAAAGCGCTCGGTGCAAGAACAGGTGTGCAAAGAACAAGAGCTGGTTGTTCCGTCAGAACAAATACCGGCGATTGAAGATGAACCAGAATCGTTTTTTGATACTTCGGCAGCAATCGAGATTGACGAAGAGATCGAAGCCGATGACGGCGGTTATGAAGATGGCGATGAGACGGTCTTCATGGAGCCTGATCCGCAGATGAAGCCGGTGGTCAGTAAGGTGCCCTCTTTGTCGGAAACCCGGAAAGAACCGGAACCGAATGAGGATGATGATATCCTTGACGATGATGAACTGGTCGATCTGGATCTGCAGGATGACGATGTCGGGGTTACTGTCCATATGGGTAGTTTCGGTTCTGAGATCGCGTCAGATTCCGATGTGATTGACTTTGATGAGGTCGATGAAATCGTCCTTGAAATTCCGGACGAATCGATGTTTCCTCAGCGACCGAAGGATGAAGCTGTCAGCACCGCATCGTCATCGGGTACATCATACGTCGGCTCGGCGATCGACCTTGATGTCGATGATGATATCACGATTAATCTTCCACGCCCGACAATTGGCAAGCCTGATGCGAGGGGGCTGCCCCGTCCAGATAAGTCGTCACTTGATCCTGACTCCGAGTTGATCACTTTCGACGATCTGGAAGAGGCCACGGAGGAGAATGAACCGGTAGCTCTGACGAAGGACTCGATATATGACGATCTGGATCTGAGTGATGTCGACGGGCCTGATCTTCTGGCTGATGACGGTACAGAAGTGTCTACTTCTGTCGATGCCGGCGAGGATGAGCTTGAGGAGGAGGGCGAAGATGTCGTCAGCCGCCGCATCCTGATCGACAGCGGCCGTTGCGATATGGTTGATCTGGATGTCGATGACGACTCGATGTCGGAGCCTGATCTGGCTGAGACGGAAGAAGATACGGAACCTGTTCCGGTTGACCTACCAGGTGAGGATAGCGATTGCATTTCAGAGGATGCCGAACCCGTTGAGGAAAAGAGTGCCGCCAATCTGCAACAGTCCGATCCTGAGCTGGTCTACGACATTGAACCGGAAGCGAGTGTTGAAGAACCCGATATTCAGGCGTCAGCGCCAGCGCAGCAACCTGAGCCTCTCTTCACTGAGCAGCCGGTCCCGGCTAAGGAACCAGATATCGCTGTCGCGGTAGCGAATACGGATCAGGATGTCACTGAACTGCATGAAGCAGAGCCGCTGGCTGTTTCTGCGGCTGTGTCACTTGCAGAAAGCGCGATGACCAGCGAGGAGGGAACAGAAAGCGACCTCCTGTTTATCGAGTCCTGCTATGAGCCTCTGGATGTGATGCCGGCAATTCCGGTCATTGATGATCCTTCCTCCTCAGGCAGGACTGTATATCTGGGGGCAGAGTTGCGGACATATTGTCCGGCATGTTATGCGCGGTATCGTTTACCTGGGGAATTCCGCCAGAAAAAACGCCTCAAGTGTGCCGTATGCCAGCATGAACTCGTTCGTCTCGGGCCGCTTGACGAATATCCGGAAAAACCGGAAGAGCCTCCGGCGCCGTCACCGGCAGCCGCTTCAAGTGCGCCGGTAAACGCTGCAATAGGCATGAGTCAATCGGATGAATCGTCTGAATTCGATGCGGCTGAATTTTCAGAAGAGGCAGCGATGATGGACGAATGGGATCAGGACGGCGGCTCCGGTATTGCGGAGTCTGATGACAATGGTGCGCTGGAATCTGCCGATGACGAGTTTAGCGGATCATATGCTGGTGATGATGATCTGGAGGATGCGCCGGCGCTGATCTTTGACGCTTCATTTGACGGTGACGGCGTTGACTCAGATGACATGACTTACGTTGATGCCAGTTCCGGTTCGATCGGCCATGATAGCGGATCTTTCGAGGAAAAATTGGGGCAGGCGGCGGCGGTTGCGTATGACTCTGTCCAGTCGGACGAGTCGTTGATCGACTTTGGTGATGATGCGGTGGAAGAGTCGACGTTTTTCTCCGCCGGTCAGGTCGTTGATCCGTCATTGGCAAACGCCAAAGAAATGTTTGAGCGGTTGCAACGCCGTCAGGACAAAAATGATTCCGATGACGGGCCGATGATGGACTTTTCGTCCTGAGCGGTGGCGTTAATTCTCTTTTCTTTTTTCGAATATTCTTTTCCTATCTGCTAGCAACTTTATCAAATACGGTTCGCATGTCCCTTGTGTCTCATCGAGAACACAAGGGACTGTCTCATTATTGGTGCGCAATGCTTGTGTACCATTTTTGCGATATTGATACATCCTGATTGCCCTCCTTTTTAAGTTGGGTTTCTTTTTTGGATTGTCGGGGTATTTTTCAGTCTTGTAACTTACTTTTTCGTAAATGGTTGTGCGTTTTGTCTTCTCTTTGTTTTTGTAAGAAGTAAATATTTGCCGATGTTTTTTGAATTGGCATGGAAGCTGCAAATAACGCTATGAAAGGTGAGATTGAACAGGAGACATTGGATGCAGCCCTGTAACCGGAACATTCTTGAAGCGCTGAAACTTGCCTGCAGGCTGAATCTCTTGGCAGACAAGGGGGAAGAGGATTCAGAGGATGACAGCTGCTCGGTTTTGTATGGGGTCGTCCGCGATTGTGCGTATCGGATTCGTGAACGTGCGGAAGCGGAGCGACGAGCGCATATTCTGGCAGGACGCTGGGATGAGGATGATGATCAAATTACGATTTCAACAGGTTTGCCTAGGATAGATGAGTGCGATCTGAAAACCAGGGATGAAGTCGATCAGCATGATGAGGCTTCAGGCAGTGGGAATGTCGCCTGATAGATCGAAGGCTTTATATGGAGTGATGTGAGCGTTTATTGATCTTTGATAATTAAAATAAATTTTGGAAAGTGATACCGGTTATGCCTGAACTTGCTGAAGCGGAAACTATCGCCCGTGCGCTTGCGCGGGCTTTAACAAACCGCAGCATCAAACGAGTCGGTTGCAGTGGGCTTCGCCTGCATGCTGATGTCGATGAGAAAAAGATCCGCCGTGCAGCAGTCGGGGCAACCGTAAGCGGTGTGGGACGCCGGGGCAAAGCGGTTCTGATCCATCTGGATAATGGTAATGATCTCTTGATCCAACTCGGGATGAGTGGAAAGTGCCGTATTGTTCCTACCCGTAGTGTGCGCGAGAAGCATGAACATGTCTGGTTTGATCTTTCCGATGGCAATCGGTTCGCGTTTATTGACCCAAGACGGTTTGGTATGGTTGACACCTATCGCGCTGACGATCCTGACCGTTGGCCGGATTTTTTGCAGAAACTTGGCCCCGAGCCGTTGGGCGAAATGTTTACCGCTGCGTATCTGCAGGAAAAAGCGAAAAACAGGACAGTCTCTGTCAAAGAGTTGATCATGAACCAGACTGTCGTTGCCGGAGTCGGAAACATTTATGCGGCTGAAAGTTTATATCGCGCGCGGGTTCAACCGCTGCGGCCTGCAGGAGGGCTGACAAAAGCGGAATCTAAACGCCTTGTGACGGCAATCCGGGCTGTTTTGGAAGAAGCAATTTCTGCAGGAGGAACGACAATTCGTGACTACACCGGCGTTGACGGAACAGAAGGTTCCTTTACAATACACTTAGATGTCTATGGCCGGGCAGGCCAGTTGTGCGCAAAGTGTGGTTCGCAAATTGAAAATGTCGTTATTAGCGGCAGGGCGTCTTGCTACTGTCCGCGCTGTCAGAAATAAAAATAATGAATCGGATGGGTGCAACGAGCACAGGGACTGTTTGTTTGTCAAAAAAGGAGATTTGAAAATGGAAATGAAAGGCAGCAAGACCGAAACCTGTTTGATCACCGCGTTTGCCGGAGAAAGTCAGGCACGCAATCGTTACTCGTACTTTGCGGGAGCCGCTAAGAAAGAAGGCTTTGTGCAGATCTCGAAGATCTTTGAAGAAACAGCCGATCAGGAAAAGGAACACGCCAAGCGCCTGTTCAAGTTCATGACCGGTGGGGATGCAAAGGTCTGTGATTCGTTTCCGTTCGGCGTCATCGGCAAGACCGTCGATAACCTCAAGGCTGCGGCTGCGGGTGAAAACCATGAGTACACCGTGATGTATCCTGACTACGCTGTAATTGCGCGAGAAGAAGGCTTCATCCAGATTGCTGATGTGTTTGAAGCGATTGCCGTCGCCGAAAAGCAGCACGAGAAACGTTATCTGGATCTGGCGCAGAATATTCTGGATGACAAAGTGTTTAAACGTTCGGAACCGGTTGTATGGCGTTGCCAGAACTGCGGCTATCTGCACGAAGGCACGGAAGCTCCGAAGGCATGCCCCGCTTGTGCGCATCCGCAGTCATACTTTGAACTGCTGGGCGAAAACTGGTAACAAGAAGCAATCCCGGAGGGTGTGCCTGAAAGAGACCACAGGCACGTCCCTTCGGGGAATTTTCAGTTTGCTGCAAGCGTAATTCGCCATTCGGAAATGATATCAACTAGGAATAAGCAGCGGGCGTGGCGAAGACACGCCGGTTGAAAATAAAAAGGATTCGCTTCCGCGCTGCGGCGAGCAAAAAAAGGAGAGAGCAGATGGTAAAATTACTGGAAATTTACAAGTGCGAACTGTGCGGAAATATCGTTGAAGTGACGACTGTCGGCGGCGGGCAGCTGGTGTGCTGCGGAAAGCCGATGACCTTGCAGGCGGAGAATACGACAGATGCCGCGCAGGAGAAGCATGTTCCGGTGATTGAAAAATGCGATTGCGGTTATAAAGTCAAGGTCGGTTCGGTTGCGCACCCGATGACGGCGGAACACCAGATCGAGTGGATTGAGCTGATCGCTGACGGTAAGGCGTACCGGCAGTTTCTGAAGCCAGGGGACGCGCCGGAAGCGACATTCTGCGTCAAGGCCGAGAATGTCAGCGCACGCGAATACTGCAATCTGCACGGTTTGTGGAAAGCGTGATTTTGTTGATAATGAAATAAGCGTAAATTAGGTCGGTGAGGGGGCCATGGGAGAGAGCCATGTCCTGCGACCAGAAAGAGAAAAAGCATCCGTGCGCAGGTTGCCGGATGTGTCAGTGGTGCTCAGACGCGCGCTGTGAGATGTGTGAAGGCTGGCTGCCACGCAAAAAGAAAAGGAGTGCAACCATGCAACGGATTGAAAAGCTTACAATTGATGCGGCGCCGGAAGAGTCAAAACCGGTGATGGAAAACATCAAGTCAGCATTTGGGAAAGTCCCGAACATCTTTGCGACAACCGCTAACAGTCCTGCGGCACTGAAGGCTTTGATGGGGATTTTCGGCGCACTTGGAAACGGTGTACTGAAAGGCAAACCGCACGAGGCGATTGCGCTGCGAGTTGGTGAGATGAATGGCTGTAAATACTGCACCGCCGCACATACCGCCAAGGCAAAGATGGCTGGCGCAACTGTGGAGGAAACGATTGACTTCCGAAAGGGGATTTCGTCAGACGCGAAGATCCAGGCATTACTTGAACTCGCATCCCTTATTAATATCAAGCGCGGTGCGCTCAGTGATTCCGAGCTGGAAGATGCTCGTGGTGCAGGGCTGAGCGATGAAGAAATTTTAGAGACTCTGGCGATTGTGATCTGCAACATCTTTACGAATACGATCAATGCGCTGGTGAAGACGGAAGTTGACTTTCCGGCTGCACCGGATATTAATCAATGTGGTTCCGGTGGATGCAATTGCGGTTGCAGCTGCCACTAGAAATAGAATGAACAGTAAAAACCAGCGTGCAGATCTGCGGCGACGATATTGTCCCGACGTTGCACGCTTGTGTTTTACTGAGGCGTATTGATTTATGATACGTCCCTTCGACGTTTTTATTGGAGAATGCAATGTGTGCGTTACGGATTGAACCGACGGTTTCGGGACACGCTGCAGCGGAACATGCGCGCATCCCTGAGCCTTGCGTGCTGGTGATCTTTGGGGCGTCTGGAGATCTGACGCATCGCAAGCTGCTTCCGGCGCTGTTTCAGGTTTTCCGTGACGGATTGCTTCCTGAGTGTTTTCGTGTGATCGGTTTTGCGCGCTCTGACTTGAGCCGCGAGGCGTTTGTTGATTCTCTGCGCGAGGGCGTGGAGCGCTTCGGCGGCTTCGGCGTTGACGATGCTGGCGCAAATGAGGATACGTCTTCCGCGCAGATGTGGCGGGCGTTTTCGGAGCATATCGATTATCATCAAGGCGAGTATGAGGACGCGGATTCCTACCGGAGGCTTCGTGAGAGGCTTGTGCAGATGAATGCGGCGTGTAAGACCGGATCGTCTGACAAGCATACAGATAACCGGATGTTTTATCTGGCCACGCCACCAAGTTTGTATATGACGATTTTATCAAACCTGAAACTATCGGGTCTGGTTCGTCCGGTTGACGATCCGGGGTGGTCGCGTGTGGTGGTGGAAAAGCCGTTCGGGAGGAATCTGGCTTCCGCGCAGGCATTGAATGATGCCGTTCGCAGTGCACTCGATGAGAGCCAGATCTACCGCATCGACCACTATCTCGGCAAAGAGACGGTACAGAATATTCTGGTGCTGCGTTTTGCCAACGCGATCTTTGAACCACTCTGGAACCGCAACCACATCGAGTCTGTCGAGATTACTGCCGCTGAAGAGTTGGGCGTGGAAAAGCGTGGGTCGTTTTATGACGAGACCGGTGTGATCCGCGATTTTGTGCAGAACCATCTGCTGGAAGTGCTTTCACTGATTGCGATGGAGCAGCCGGTCGCGTTTCAGGCTGACGCGATTCGTGATGAAAAGGTAAAGGTCTTGCGGGCGTTGCGGCGATTGACTGGGACTGAGGTCGATTCGCATGTCATCTGCGGGCAATACGAAGGCTTTCGGCAGGTGAAGGGGGTCCGTCCCGATTCGCGGACGCCGACATATGTGGCGCTACGCGCGCATGTAGACAACTGGCGCTGGCAGGGAGTACCGTTTTATCTGCGTGCGGGAAAGGCCATGTCGGGGCGGGCGACGGAGGTGTCGATCCGGTTTAGGCGGGTGCCCTTCTGTCTCTTTGGCGAGGGCGATGTCTGCGAGCGGTTGTCGCCGAACGTTCTTACGCTGCGGATTCAGCCGGATGAAGGCGTAGGCCTCCGGTTCGGATGCAAGACCCCGGGCGATGCGCTCAGCGTTAGCAACGTCCTGATGGATTTTGGCTATGCAAAGGCGTTCGGCAAAAAGACGCCGGATGCGTATCAGCGGTTGCTTGTTGATGTGATGCGGGGGGACGCGACGTTGTTCTCGCGAAGTGACGCTGTTGAACACGCATGGCGCTATATCACGCCGGTATTGGAGCGTGTCGAAAATGATCCTGCATGGCCGGTTTATTTTTACGAGCCGGGGCAGGACGGGCCAAGAGAAGCGAATGAGTTGCTGACGCGCTACGGACATCATTGGACGACATTGAGCGGTCGTTAAGGGTGTAGTGTTTCGGTGTATAAATCGGGTGGGCTGTGGCAAGTGGCCTATTCTGCATGAAAAGAAAATGGAAAAACAATCAGGTTGAAATGCAAACCACGTAACCGTGCGGATAATGTGAGATTAAGAGGTTGCGCAAGCTTACGGGATGTGTGGACGTGATGATAAAGGCAGGTTGGCGATGGCGTATGATTATGATGTTCTGGTGATTGGTCTGGGCCCTGCGGGAATGGCCGTGTCGATTATGGCTTCAGAAATGGGGCTGAAGGTTTGTGCCATTGAAAAGCACAACGTCGGCGGCGAGTGCATGAACGTCGGCTGTATCCCAAGTAAGGCATTGCTGCGGATCTCGAAAGTCCGCCATGGCGTTGAACGTCTCGGTGAGTATGAGATGGAGCAACGCCCGCTTCCGGCGACCTTGAAACCGTTTGACATGATCCAGAAGCATCTTGACTACATCTCCGAGAAAAAAACGATGGGGATGTTCAAGAAGGTCGAGATGGTTTACCGCAAAGGCGCGGCGAAGTTTGTTGATGCGCACACGATCGAAGCGGGTGGCAAGCAGTATTCGGCTAAACGCATTTTCATCTGCACCGGAACACGACCGTCGGCTCCCGATTTTCCGGGGATCGACAAGATTGATTATCTGACCAATGAAAATATCTTCAAGCTGGATAAGGTTCCCGAGTCGATGATCATCGCCGGCGGCGGAGCGATTGCGTGTGAGATGGCGCAGGCGTTTCAGCGGCTTGGTTGCAAGGTCTCGATGATTATCCGCGGCCCCCGGCTGATGCGTCGCGAAGACCCGGAGGCGGTGGACGTGCTTGAACAGTCGCTGATTCAAGACGGCGTGACGATCCTGCGTAACCAGAAACCGCTGTCGTTGATGCCCCACAATGGCGGCATCCGGATGATCACAAGCGATGGCGTTGAGGTTGATGCCGATCACATTCTTCTGGCAGCGGGTCGGGCATACGATTTCTCCGCGCTCAATCTGGATGCGGCAGGCGTGCGCCAGAATCCGGAGGGTGCGATCAGTGTCGACAAATATCTGCGCACAAGCCAGAGCCATATTTATGCCTGCGGCGATTGTAACGGCTATGCGCAGTTTTCTCACGCGGCGATGCATCAGGGGATGATCGCGCTGATGAACTGCATGGCGCCGCTGTTTATGAAAAAGGATTTTAAAAAGTTTGTCGTGCCGTGGACGGTCTTTACTGAACCCCAGTTCTCGCGAGTCGGGATGAGTGAGGATGAACTGAAGGCGAAGAAGTTCCGGTACGAAGCGGTGAGAGTGAACTATGGCGACTACGGCGCGGCGATTGCGGAGCATGTTGAGGCCGGTTTCTTGCGCGCACTGATCAGCCCGTTGGGGCGGATCTACGGGATTACGATTGTGGGCGAAGGTTCGGGTGAGATGATCAACGAATGGGCGCTTGCGATTCAGAAAAATATCCGCATCCATGATATCATGATGCTGCAGCATTCGTTCCCGACGATGGGCTTCTTGAGCAAGCGCATCGGGGAAAACTGGATGATGGGGAAAATGCAGTCGCCGTGGCTGAAACGCATTTGCCGCCTGTTCTTCGGAAAGTGACCGGCGCGGGGAAATTCTGCTGGCGAAAAAGTGTAAAAGTTCTGACAATCAGATGAGTTTGTCTCGTGCTTTTTCTGGCGGGCTGTTTTACCGTCTGTTTGCCAACGGTGCGGCGATGTGCTGAAAATGAACGAGGGGTAATTGACCAAATAGGGGATGTGATGATGAATACTGCGTTATGTGATGGGATTGACTGGGTTGGCTATATCGACTGGACGGTGCGGGATTTTCACAGCTACGTCACCAGCCGCGGGGCGACCTATAATTCATATTTGATCCGGGATGAAAAGAATGCGCTGATCGATACGGTCAAGCGCCCGTATGCCGACTACCTGCTGCGGAATATCGCAGGGTTTCTGCCGCTGGAAAAACTGGACTATATTGTTGTTAATCACGCAGAGATCGACCACGCCGGTTCGCTTTCGCTTGTCGTGAAGGCAGCGCCGCAGGTGACGCTGGTGTGTGACGCTAAGTGCCAGAATATTCTGAAGGCATACAACCCCGAAGCAGAAGGCTGGAACTGGCAGATTGTCAAATCCGGCGACACGCTGTCTCTCGGCAAACGCACGCTGACTTTTCTGGAAACGCCGATGGTGCACTGGCCCGAGTCGATGATGACGTATGTGGTTGAGGAAAAGATTCTCTTCTCCATGGATGGTTTCGGCCAGCATTATGCCAGCAGTAACCGCTTTGACGATGAGGTTGATGTTTCTGTCGCGCTGGCGGAAGCGAAAACGTATTATGCCAATATCGTCATGCTCTACGGCAAACAGATCCAGAAGACGCTGGCGGCGGCATCCGGCCTTGAGATCAATATGATCGCTCCTGCCCACGGGGTGATCTGGCGCAGCCATATCGACAAAATTCTGTCAGCCTATAAGGAGTGGGTCGTCTGCAAGTCCAAGCCGAAGGTGCTGGTTATTTACGATACGATGTGGGACAGTACCAAAAAGATGGGCGAGGCGATGATTGACGGCGCAACCCGCAAAGGTGTCGAGGCCAAGCTTATTTGGGTTCGCGCTTCGGGTCTGACGGAAGTGGCTACAGACGTGCTTGACGCGGCGGTTGTCGCATTCGGTAGTTCGACCCTGAACCAAGGGATGATGCCGATGATGGGCGCGGCGCTGACGTATCTGAAAGGGCTGAAGCCGATGGGCAAGGCCGGCTTTGCATTCGGCAGTTACGGCTGGGGCAAGGGTGGCCCGGAAGACGTCGACGCACAGCTTCGGACGATGAATTTCGAGATGCTGCGCGAGCCGCTGAAAGCGCAGTGGCGCCCGACGCCGGAGGTGCTGGAAGAATGCCGCGCCGCCGGTGCGATGATGGCGGAAAAAGCGCTGGCGATGGTTGCCGTTCAGAGCTGAGGTGTCGTCCGCTCTGCAAGCAGGTTCGTAACAGATTGTGAGTAAGGAAAACACCGGTTTGCATACGGTGCTGATTTTTATCGGGATGGCAACAAGGGAGAGGGCGGATGGCGATTACATTTAATGCGGAAGAGATTTTGCAGATTGCCGTTGAGATCGAACATAATGGGCAGGCGTTCTATAAACGCGCCAGTGAAATCGTGGATGATCCTGAGGCAAAGGCGATGTTTGTCAAGCTTTCGGAGTGGGAAGGGATTCATGCCGAGACGTTCACGCGCCTGATGGATCGCTTCGCCCAGCATCATACCGAGTTGGATATTCTTGATCCTGATCACGAAGCGGTCAAATATCTGCAGGCAATTGCTGACGGCAAAATTTTCAAGACTTCGATTCCGGTGGAAAAGATGACTTCGGTCGGCATGACCGTTTGCGATGTGTTGTGGGACGCGCTTGACCGCGAAAAGGATACGGTCATCTTTTATGTCGCCTTCAAGACGGTTGTCAAAGATGGCGATGACAGAGAAGCCCTCGAGAAAATCATTCTTGAAGAGGTTGAGCACGTGCGTTATATCACCGAAGAAATGGAGCGCCGCAACTGCAAAGCGGTGAATTAAGTCTTCGGGTGCGGGGTTGATGGACAGGATACACTGCTAACGACAGTGATAGGAGAAAAAGATGTTAAAAGAAAAGATGCTGAAGGCTCTGAATGAGCAGATCGTCAAGGAGTTTTATTCCAGTTACCTGTACCTGCAGATGGCGGCGTGGTTTGAAGCGCGTACGATGCCGGGCTTTGCCAACTGGATGAAGGTGCAGGCGCAGGAAGAGTCAGCGCATGCGATGATTTTCTTTAATTATGTCAATGAACGCGGCGGCGGGATTGAGCTCGGAGCGATCGACAAGCCTGAGTGCAAGTTTGAATCCGCTCTTGATGTCTATGAAAAAGTGGCAGCGCACGAGGAACTCGTGACCGAGTCGATCAACAATCTGATGGATATCGCGTTTGAGTTGAAGGACTATGCCACCAAAGGCCGCCTTGACTGGTTCGTCGACGAACAAGTCGAGGAAGAGGCAAATGCGGCAGAGATTATTGGCCGCCTGAAGATGGCTGGTTCGCAGGGCGAAGCGCTGCTGATGCTGGATAAGGAATATGCAGCGCGGACGTTTGTGATGCCTGCGCCGCTTGCTGGGACCACGGCCTGAGTCCGTTTTCGGGCGGGGCGTTTGATTTGTCTGAAATGATTTGTTTTCTTGTTAAAAAAATCGAAAGAAGGAGAGATGATGGAGAAGTATATCTGCGACGTCTGCGGTTGGGTGTATGATCCTGCTGAAGGTTTGCCGGGTGAAGGGATTGACGCAGGCACATCGTTTGCGGATCTGCCGGATGATTTTGTGTGCCCCGAATGCGGAGCCGGTAAGGATAATTTTTCCGTCACCGAATAGTCCGCACCGGTGCCAGGTCTTGCCGTGCGGTGAGGCCGGTCTTCAAACCTGACAGACAGAGAGGGCGAATATGACGGTCGATGTCCGGCAAACCGTGTTGGATCGCTGCAGTTACGGATTGTATATTGTTACCTCCCACATGGACGGGAAACTCAATGGGCAGATCTCCGATGCGCTGATGCAGATCACCGCCTTTCCGCCCAAGGTCGCCGTCAGTATCAATAAGACGGAGTTGACGCATGACTATATCATGGCCAGCGGTGTCTTTGGCGTTTCGATTCTGGCGCAGGATGCTGACTTGCCGTTCATCGGGCTGTTCGGGTTTAAGTCAGGTCGCGAGATCGATAAGCTTTCTCAGGTCGAATATAAAATCGGAGAAACAGGTTCGCCACTGGTGCTGGACCATAGCACATCGGTTTTTGACGCCAAGGTGTTTGACACTGCGGATCTTGGAACGCATACGCTGTTTATGGCCGATGTCGTTTCTGCGGAGGTGTTGCAGGAGCATGCGCGGGTCTTGACCTACCGCTACTATACGATCAACCTCAAGGGCAAGGTGCCGAAGAACGCGCCGAGTTATCATGAGGAAGAAAGCGTTGCGGTCGCTAAAGGCGGTGCCAGCGGCAAGTATGCGTGTGATGTCTGCGGTTATGTTTATGATCCGGCAAAGGGTGACCCGAATGCGGGTATCGCGCCGGGGACGCTGTTTGAGGAGTTGCCGGACGATTGGATCTGCCCGATCTGCGGTGTGGGAAAAGACCAGTTCAGTCCGGTTATTGAAGCGGTGTTGCCGTCTGGAAAACAGGTGTGTGATGTCTGCGGCTATATCTATGATCCGGCCAAAGGCGATGCCAGCGCGGAGATTGAAGCGGGTACTTCGTTTGATGACTTGCCGGACGACTGGGTGTGCCCGATTTGCGGTGTCGGCAAGGAGTCGTTTTCGCCGATACTCTGAAGGCGGGGGCTCTCTGTTCGGGTGAGTCGGAGGAGACTGGACGGAAGGAGGCTCTGATTATGG
>QKHZ01000211.1 GCA_003249795.1 bacterium
GTCGGCGGAGGAATGGCTGGTGTGTGCGCTTCCCTTGCGGCAGCCCGTCACGGTGCGAGTGTCGTGCTGATGCATGACCGGCCGGTTCTCGGCGGCAACGCCTCCAGCGAAATCCGCGTGCAGATCTCAGGCGCGTGGGGATCATGGGACCGCAGCATCCGCGAGACCGGCATTATCGAAGAGATCATGCTCGACATCCTGCACAACAATCCGACCGGTAACTGGTCGCTGTGGGATCTGGCCTTGTTTAACAAAGTCAACTTCCAGCCGGGACTGAAACTTTTGCTCAACTGTTCCTGCACCAGCGGTTCATGCGAAGAAAAAAAAATCCGGCAGGTCAGTGGCTGGCAGTCGAACACGCAAACCACGCACACGGTAAAGGCAAAGTACTTTATCGACTGCTCCGGCGACAGCATCCTCGCGGAAATCTCCGGCGCGCAGACCCGCAGCGGCCGTGAACCCCGCAGTCTCTATGGCGAACCCGACGCCGCTGTTGAGTGCCCGCCGCACGTAATGGGCAGCAGTCTCATCTTTGCATGGCGCGACCGCGGCCGTCCTGTCAAATTCACGCCGCCGTCATGGGCATACCGTTATGAAACAGAAGACGAAGCGCCGCACCATCCGGAAAATGCGAGCCAGTTCAGTCAGGATCATTTTAAAAACTGTTTTTACGCAGAGTATGGCGGGTATATCGACACCGTCGGTGATGACGAAGCCATCCGCGACGAGTTGCTCAAAATCGGGCTCGGAATTGTCGACCACCTGAAAAACCACGGCGACCACGGCATGGAAAACCTTGAGCTTGACTGGTTTGGTTTTTTACCGGGAAAACGCGAGAGCAAGCGCTACGTCGGCGACTATACGCTGACGGAAAATGATATTGACCACAGCACGACATTTGAAGACATCATCGCATACGGCGGCTGGCCTGTCGACGACCACGACTCCGCAGGCTCTCTCACCAAAGGCCGCGCCTCACACACGTTCCACAGGTTTGAAGCCCCATACCCGATCCCCTACCGCTGTCTGTACAGCGCTGGTATTGACAACCTGTTCTGCGCTGGCAGAAATATCAGCACCAGCCACTTGGGGCTCTGCACGATCCGCGTAATCGCCACCTGCGGGATTTTGGGACAAGCTGCCGGTACCGCCGCCGCCATCGCCGCGAGAGAAAACTGTACGCCGCGTCAGGTCGGACAAAATCATATCAGGACTCTTCAAACGCAACTCATGGATGACGACTGCTGGCTTCCGGGGCAACTTCGGACGATTCCGGAACTGGCGCAGGTTGCAACGCTCGACTCGTCAAATAAAAATGAAACGGGCAACGCCCCAGCCCTGCTGCTTAACGGCAAAGACCGGCCGTGTGAGGAGCTGAATGAAGACAATGCATGGACAGCGCGCTCCGGCGACTGGGCAGAACTTCGCTGGCAAGAGCCCAGACAACTGAGCGAATGCCGCATCGTATTTGACAGCAACCTGCTGCGGCACTTCCTGAACATGCCGCTTGGCGAGCAACTCGGCGGTTGGAACCTGACCCCGCCCGAAACGCTGGTACAGGCATTCCGGATTCAGGCGCTTGAAGAAAACGGCGCGTGGCAGGATGTCTTCACCGAAACCGATAATTTCCAGCGCCTCGTCACGGTTGCCCTCAATGTCCAAACAAAAGCGCTGCGTCTACAAATCGACAAAACGTGGGGCGCAGACTTCTGTCGGATCTTCGGCTTTGACGTTCGCTAAACGAAAAATCGTCTTTAACAAAACACCCCGCGAAATTCCTCGGCGGGGTGTTTTATCATTATGATCTTTTGATCTTGAAAAAGAATTCCGCACCGCGCCGAATCTTCAACCGCGGATCTTGAGCACGAGTTCCGCCACGCGCTTGCCTTGAGCAACACACTGCGTGCGTGCGCGATCATCCGGCGATTTGACCGAAACAGGCCCGTAATGGTCTCCCTGCGCCGTGCCGACCGCGACCATCCCATGAACCAGTCCCATCTGCAAGATTGCCATGCAGGTGGTTTCATTACCGCCGCCGACATTGCCGGAGCTGGAGAATGCGCCGATGGCGCGTCCCGCTAGGCGTCCGTGCAGAATCACCGACTCGTCAAACAATGAAAAAATCTCCGCCGCAGGCATTCCGTAATACACCGGCGAGCCAATCACAAACCCGTCGTAGCCAATCAGAGACCCCGGCTCGACATCCGTAACCGGTTTGACCTCACACTCCACCCCTGCAGCCTCAACGCCTTCTGCAACGTGCTTGGCCATTTCTTCGGTATTTCCTGTCCGCGAATAATAGGTCACCAGAATCCGTGCCATTGATCAACTCCTGTTTCTCTTGCCGCAACGCAGTGCGGTAATGTGAGGTAATTAAAAACGATCTTTCGATGATGAACACGATTTACCGTATCCGGATGATGCGTTTTCTTCCAGCATTTTTCGACCGGCTTATTCATCCGCAACCAGTTTTTGAAGTTTTGCAATCACCTCGTCCGGTTTGCAGGGTTTGAACACCACCGCCTGTGCGCCGCTTCGTCGTGCGACAACCGCAACGCGCTTTTCATGGCAAGCCGTCACGGCAACAACAGGGACATGACGGTGCCGATCGTCCCTGCGGATCGCTTCAAGAACATCAAGCCCGCCGACTTTCTCCAGCTCCAGACACAGAACGCAGGCGACCGGTTGGCGGTCACGGATCAGCTTCAGCGCCTCCAGCCCGTCAGCCGCTTCCACCGGATCATACCCATTGCGGAAAAGACTGTCGGAAAATGATGCCCGCGACTTATTGTCGGAATCGGCAACGAGAATCAAAAGCCCCGCGCCGTCGACCTCATCCGGCCGCCACTTATGATACAGCGCTTCGACTTCTTCATACGTCCAGTTCCGGCTCATGATTGCGGCCCTGCCTGATCGTTTGGCGAAGACATCGGTTGCGAAGACTGTGGCGGTTGCTGAGGTTGCGACGACGTTGCGACACCTGTGTCTGTATTTTTCGGCCGTTTCTGAAGCGACGGATATCCTGCTTCGTCCCACCGTTTCAGAATAAGAGCCCCGTTTTGCAGATCAAGCCGCCGGTCATTCACAGATGGGGAAAACGAAATTGGCCCCGTACGGCTGTCGTCAAACTCCATCGCGGCCTTTCCGGCCCAGACCTTCGTTCCTGCCTGAATGGAGTTAAGAATCGTCACCATTTCAATCGACGTATCACGGAACGACTGGTTCAGCTTCGCACTCTCCTCTTCCAGTTGCGTGAGTTGCCTCTTCAGGCTCCGCGCTTCGAGCATCATCGTCTGCGCCTGCTCTTCGTCCCGTTGATTGGGGACATTCGCATGCGTCAGTTTCACAAGAAGCGGCCCCAGCTGGTTCAGAAAGCCCTGCAATTTATGGTGAACCTGAATCTGTTGACGGTACACCGTCCTGAGTTGGGCATAGACGCCATAGTCCATTCCCGACGTCAGCGTACTGACCGTGCCGAGTTCGCTACCGGCCGCCCCGATCAGCATTCCCTTGAGCGCGACCAGTTCACTACCGCGAACCGTTCCTGCAGGCATGATGATCCGTCCCAGCGTCAGCACACGCGAGTTAACAATTTCCTTTTGAATATACACATCGCCGCCTGCGACCAGCGTCGTATCATTCAGAAACCGCGCCTGCACACGGCCTCCTGCCTCGATCTTGCCCTTGCCTTTTCCTTTGACCCCGCCGTTAATCTGGATACCGGTTGCGGCTTTTAACTGGCACGCCTCGGCTGTTCCGCCAATGACAATACTTTTCCCGGACTCAATAATAAACTCATCCGGAACGTCGCGGCCGATCTCGACAGGGCCGACAAACCGGATATTGCCGTTGCGCAGAGTCACATCCGACTTCACATAGTACACGCCGACAACCATCAGCTGGCTCTGCCGGAAAACGACATAGCCGTCTTCTGTAGCCAGATACTCATTCGTCTCTTCACGGAACTCGACACCACTGCCGAGAGTGACCACGATGTCTTTGCTGGCTTGCGGCAGAATCACCTTGCCGAAAACATCGACCCCGCCAACGCCCTCCACCTTCGGAATATAACGGCCGATACACTCACCGGCGCGAACATTGTCGACGGCGTTGACCTCGCGGTAATCGACTTTGTCCGCATCCGAATCAATCTGTACAGGCGCACCCAGAGGACGCCTGTCGAATTCGATCCGGGCATTGACCCCGTCACGCGGGCCATAACCGGCCGCAATCAGAATCTGTTTGAATGGCGTTTTTGATGAAAATGCAGCGCAGGCCTGTTCGATCCCCTGAGGAACGATCCCCTGCACGATACCGGCCTCGTTCAACAAACGGACGAGTTCCTGTCCCGTTGCCGGTGCGACAGGGCTGAGGCAGCTGAAATAAGCCTGAAGCCTGTCGTCTGTAATCTGCAGCACGCACTCGCCAACAGGGAGTATCAGAGTCTGCGTCGATGTCAGTGGAGCTGAAAACATTCTTGCCCGTCCGATGGGGTGTAGATTCATCTACGGTAGCCAAATCTTTTTTCTTTGCAACCGTTTTCGGAGCAACCCGCAAAGTTTTTGCATTTTATCAAAAATTTGTATATGCTTTAGACGGTGTTATTAGGCAGAGGGACACAGTATGCGTCCGGGTAATAAAAAATCGCAAAATACGATCATCCTGTCCGTTGCATTGGCAATGACAACGGCCTCGTCTATCTGCGTATTCGCGAAAGCTGGCGAATCATTTGACGAACGCCGCAGCCGGATGCAACAGGCTGTCGATCAGGCAACGAACCAGCAGCCGACAGCCCCAGAGCCACCCAGGGCTCCAGCGATCCCAGTCGCGCCAGCAGCCCCCGTATCCCCCGCCTCGGCAGACCAGGGACCGACTGAAAATCCCGCGCCTTCCGCAGCGACGACCTCAGACACCTCGGCAATGCAGCAGAACCCGTATCAGATCAATGTTCAGAAAACTGTCAGCATCTCGACCATCCCTGTGCTGAAATATCTGCTGACCCCGAGCAAGAACTACCGGATCGATCCACAGGTTGCCATCGACGGTTACTACTATAAATTCACCGTCCACACCCCGCACGGCGACTATGATGTTGTCAGTATCCGCAAGCTCATGCAGTTGTGCCGCGAAATCGATGTGCTTGAAGATTTCCATAAAAAGAATGTCGACAATCAGGTCTGGGAAGGCGTCAAGAACAGCGCCATCGTCATCGGTAAAGGCGTCGGCCGGATTCTGATCAAACCCGGTGACTCACTCAGAGCCATCGGCGTCGGCACCGGCAAAACACTGCGCTGGACAGTCGGCCTGCTCAAGATGCCGTTTGCGGGAAAAGCGCGGCTGGATGCTGACGGCAACGACCGCGCTCTGGGCGCAAAAGGGCCGCTTGGTGCGGAGCGGCGGCGGGTCGCGTTTGAACTCGGCATTGACGTCTATACCAGCAATCCAACCGCATACGCCCTGATCGATGAAATCGCGAAAAAACGGTCTGCCGGCGGCCTGCCGATCGGCCTGAGCATCTTTGCCCTCCCCGGCGGCAGCGTCTTTGCATTGTCCCTGACGCCGATCGGGCACGACCAGAAAACAGAAGAGATGATCCGCGATAACTCACCGGATGAACTGCTGCGCTCGCTGCGGATTTATTATCACAAACAGCTACAGCTCGACACCAGCTCGGCCAGCGCAGTCCGCACGCTGCTGGACAACCCGAACTTTTCTCCGCGTGAACAGGCCTATCTCTACCGCTACCTTGCCGACATGCGGGATGTTGCCGGACATGCGGAAGCGGTTGCCTTTCTTGCGCAGACGCCCAGCCCGCAGATGGCCAGCATCGTCTCAGGCCAGGTGGAACTTCTTGCGCTGCTGCACCGCCGTGCGCGCAAACTGCGCGAATTCATCCCGATCCGTAACACGCTTGGGGCTCTTGCAGAAGACGGAACGCTCTGCCTTGTCATCTCCAACGACATCGCCCTTTATCAGGATGATATCGAAACCTCGCTCGACCTGATTACCGGCGCTGCCGCCAAGATCGGAGCAAACAGCGCCGAAGTGTGGACCACCGGCCAGATCCCCAAACTGACTCAGGAAGCCGCGCGCCGCCGTGGGGTGGCCTGTTATGAAAACATCCTGATGGATCCGGTGTTCCGCCAGATACGGGCAGAAGAGCAGACTGCGCCAATCTCCCTGCCTTCTGTCATCCCGCCACCGGTAGAAAACCGTTAGAGAATTCTCGCTATTCACCAGGTTGCCGCCTGAATAACAAAATACGTTTTTATACCACAAGAATCAGCATGTCATGACTTTTGATTTGCGTTGCAGGTGACAGTCGGGACAATAGCGTTTAGCAGATATGAAAGACAGAATATAAGCAACCAATCATTTTTATGCAGATACAGATGGATTTGAATTGATGGCAACAGCAGTCAAATTTTACGGCACACGCGGCTCACTTCCCACTTCGCCTGATTCGCAGTCACTGCGAGGCGCGGTGCGCGAAATCCTGCACGATGTTATCAACAACCAGCTGGATCAGGATGAAATCGACGAATATCTGAAAAATGCGCCCGGGCTTCACTTTCACGGCGGCAACACCTCGTGCGTCCGCATTGAACACGAAGGGCAGATCCTGATCCTCGACGCAGGCTCCGGCATCCGCCAGCTGGGGAAAGATTTTATCGAACAGTCCGTCACCTTTGATGACTCCCCCTGCCACATCCTCTTCAGCCACGCGCACTGGGACCATATCTGCGGATTCCCGTTTTTCGTCCCGCTCTACAATCCGCAGAACAAAGTCAACATTGTCTCCTCGCACGAACAGATTGAAACGGCGCTGCGCAACCAGCAGCAGGAGCCGTGTTTTCCGGTTCCGTTTGAAGCGCTTGCGGCACAGATCACCTTCCGCAGCCTTCCGTCAGCAGAGTCAATCGAACTCGGCCCGTTCAAAGTGAAGTCTCTGCTGCTGAGCCACCCGAACCAGTGCTACGGCTACCGGATCGAAGTAGGTGACAACGTCATCGTCTACATGACCGACACAGAGCTTCCGAATATCGGTAAAGACGAGATCCACGGATACCAGCAGTTTGTCAAAGGCGCCGCCCTGATCATCGGCGACTGCCAGTACACATTTCCGGACAACTATAAAAAACGCACTTGGGGACACTCCAGCGTATTTTCCTTCATCGACCTGTGCCGCGACGCCGAAATCGAAACGCTGGCGATGTTCCACCACGAGCCGTCCTACACCGACGCCGAGATCGACCAGATGGAGGACAAGGGACGCGAGTACCTGCGTCTGAACGGCATGGGCGCGTCATTCCGGATTGTGGCCGCATACGACGGTCTGGAGTTGACTCTGTAACAAATCCCCCCATAATATCATTGCTGCTGACGCTTACCATATCGGCAGAATATCGTCGGATACGCCGGCGTCAAAATCATCGTGTTAAATTTTCAGGAGAGTCTGTGGCAAACTGGTCTGATCTGTTTTTATCGCAACTGACGCAAACCTTCGGCCAAGCGCCCGACGCGAAGGAAATCCTGCAGCGTTTCGCATGGGTAGACGAGCTTTACGCTACGGGAAAAGAATTGCTGATACCGGAAACGCTGGAGGAAATGCCTGCGCATGAAGTGTATGAAAAGCTGCGCCAGCTGAGTTTCCCGGGCTGCCCGATCCGGATCACAAATCTCGGGCGGATGAACAATGCCCAGGGCGTACGCGACGCCGTCGTCCGCCTGTTGAAAACACCGGGAGATTTCGAGGAAAAATACCGCGCCGCGAAAATCGCACAGACCGGGATCGTCACAATCACCGAACTCTTGTGTGTTGCGCGCCCCATGCGTTTTGTGTTACGCAATACCGCCTTCACCCGCGCACTTGCGAAAGTTGCGCCATTTTATACGGCCAAAGGGCTGAGCGAACTGCCGTATCCTGAGTTTCTGGATTTATGCATGGAACTGGCGAAGATTCTGAAACGTTATCTGGAACCGGCTGGGCTTGGCGCGTGGGCTGACGAGCGGCGTTTCCTGCTGTTGTACGCCGTCATTACCCATCTCAAATAAGCGGTCCCAACCGGCGTGTGAAAAATTATTCCTTCGGTAATCCCAACCGCTCGAGAATCCGGTCGACATCGTCATACGAATAATATTCGATCTGAATCATGCCTTTGCCGTCCTTGTCCTGAATGCGGACTTTGGTCGACAGATGTTCAGTCAGACGGTTTTCAAGGCCGCGCACCTGCACATCCGCACTCGCTTCGGTTGCCGGTTTTGCCGAAGCTGCCGGTGATTTGCCACCACTCTTGCGGCTGGTCAGCTTTTCAATCTCACGGACAGAGAGCCCTTCCTCGACCGCGCGCTTGGCGAGTTTGATCTGGCTGAGCGCATCCGGCAGCGACAGGATTGCACGCGCTGCACCTGCAGCAAGCCGTCCTTCCGAGATCAGGCTTTTGACCTCTTCCGGCAGTTGCAGCAGCCGCAGCGTATTGGTAATCTGCGAGCGCGAGGCGATCCCGAGGCGCTTGGCGATATTCTCGTGCGTCAGGTGAAGCTCATCCTGAAGCGCCTGATAGGCGATTGCGATTTCGATCGGATTCAGGTCATCGCGCTGCAGGTTTTCGACCAGCGCCATCTCGCGGATGCGGTTGTCCGACGCCTCCATGATCACCGCCGGAATCGTTTCCCATCCAAGCAGCTTTGACGCGCGTAAGCGCCTCTCACCTGCGATCACTTCAAACGAATCCGTACCGGTCTGGCGCACAACAATCGGCTCGATCAGCCCCTGCTCGCGCATCGACTCTGCCAGTTCCTGCAGTTTTTCTTCATCAAAAACCTGACGCGGCTGCCAGGCGGAGGCGTGAACCAGCTCTGTCGCAAGACGCACAAGGCCGTTACCGTTGTCCGCCGCTGCGGGCGCGGAACCATCCGGGGCATCCGCATCCTCTTTTGACGACGCCTGCCGTACCGGTGCCGACGGAATCAGCGCTCCCAAGCCTTTTCCCAATGCACGCCGTGCCATACCACTCTCCCCGCTTTCTCCTGCAGCAGACAGTTCCTGCCGACAGGTCGTTTTCAAAATTATTTTCAAACCAAACCGTCTCTACCGGAAAAGAAAACCGGAACAGCGTTGTCCCGGCTTGATCTTTATCCTCAGTTTAGCAAAAAGGGCGCGGCGAATCAACAACCGACTTCCGCATCAGTGGCCTTCGACCTTCAGCTTCTTGCGGGCTTCGCCTGCAGCTTTTGAGCGCGGCCATTTTTTAATTACATGGCGCAGGATATCCACACCAAACCGGCGTTCTTCGTTCAACCGCTCCGAGAAGTGGTATCCGATATACAACAGGTCATCCGCTTCAAGATTTTTCTCCGCCATCAGCTTTTTCGGGAAGCCCTTCAGGTCTTCCTTCAGCAGGATCACGATATGCTCAAGACAGTAGTCGGCAAGCCGGAACGAACGGGACAGGTCTTTCGGGCTTGTCCGGATTTTTGCGGTCGCCAGCATAAAGCGGATCTGCGGCGTCATCAACTCCGTGCCGTCAAGCAGCTTGAGCGTATCGCGCACGGTATTGAAATCTTTTTTCTGAAACGCGTTTGAACCGATCGTCAACAGCTCTTTCTGTAAAACGTCGCTTCTCAGGTTCAGCAGCGCGACGCGGTACAGCTGGTAATGGTCGTCGCCAGCGACATTCAGATCCAGCATGTGCTGGACCATCTCCCGCGCGCGTTCGGGGTTGATCCGGTTGGAGTGGCTCTCGAGGATCTTGACCATATGCAGTGCTTCAGCGCGGTCGGTAACAACATCAATATGCTTCAGGATCACGTTTACGGCTGCAGGCATATTCCGCAGCGCCTGTGACGCTGCATCACGCAACTGCATATCGGACGAATGCAAAAACTCAATGATTTTTTCCGCATTACTGATCGTATTGATCTGGCTCAGGGAGTGGATCGCGTACACCTGCACCCCTGTGTGACGGCTCTCAAGCAGATGCTGCAGACGATCCGCGTCCGAGCGTTTGGGCTTGACGCCCATCAGCACCTGTACCGCATGGCGGACGATGCCTTCGTAATCGGCTTCCGACAGAATCGGCGTCAGTGTCTTGAAAACGTCGTGATGTTTTTCGCTGCTCAGCTCCAGACGCGACAGGCTCATCAGCGCATGGCGGCGGGCCTGATACGGCTGGCTCTGGTGCGTCAGCGGCAGCAGCACGGACTTGCAGCGGACATCGGCGATAATCCCCAGCACGATAATCAGCGCCGACTGTGCAGACGCGTTTCCTTTGCTGCGGCGTTCTTTGAGCACATCGGCGACTTTCGTATACAGATCCGCTTTTTCTCGCTGATTGTATTTGTCGATCTGTTCGCGCACGGCATGAACGGCATCACGGATCAGTTCATGATCCAGATCAAAGAAGCATTCGACCAGAAAGGTATGTGCCTGAGGCGTCCGGATTCTCGGCATGGCCTGAACGATTTTCCGGCGCACGGGACTGGCGGAGCGCGCAAAGTGAGCTTTCAGCGAAGAAACCGCCTTTCCGCCAACTTTTGCAATGCAAGACAGCGCCTGCATCTGGTGTTCCGGCAATTTGTCCAAGAGGTCAATCAGATATTTCAGTGCATGTTCGCTTGGGCTAATTTCAAACGCTTCAAGGATCAACGGGATCAGTTCCGTATCTTTCCCGGAAAGCATCGCCTCACCAAGTGATCGGTAGACAAGCGGATCGTGACTGTGTATAGCACCAAGAATACGAACTGCTGCCATACGCGTATCGGGGTTGCTGTGATGGATCAACCCGCAGATCGATTTCAACGTTGAATTGACTGCCATAGTTTTCTGCCCGTTTCTGGTACGCTGGAATGTAATTTCTTCGACGTGGCAGAGTATAGGCATCCGACAGGGAAAGGTCAACAAAAACAACCAACTTTCCGGAGATGGTGGAAACCTTTTTGTAAAAAAGTCAACCCTGATCATCCCGGGAAAATGCGTAATTTTACGATCAGTGCA
The DNA here is from genome assembly GCA_003249795.1 of bacterium. Lineage (GTDB taxonomy): Bacteria > Planctomycetota > SZUA-567 > SZUA-567 > SZUA-567 > SZUA-567. The sequence goes on from QKHZ01000211.1 coordinate 10,997, forward strand.
ATATCTTGATCAATCCGTTCTTTCTCGGATTTTCAGTCCAAATCGCCATGCGGCAGCACCATCGCGCGGATCACGCCGTCCTGATGCGCATGCACAAGCTCCATCGCCTGCGGAACCTGATCCAGCGAAAACGTGTGCGTCGCCAGTTTTTTCAGCGGAATCCGCCCCTGAGCGACATACTCCATGCACCGGAACACCTCCCCGTTTGCGCGGCGAACCTGTTGCAGCAGCAACTCTTTACGGCGACAGACATGCATCGGAATCGTGAACTCGTCGACGGTCGGAATCCCGATAATAAACGCGCGCCCGCCAATCCGCACCGTTTCGCACGTCTGCGTCACCGTCTGCTGTTGCCCTGCTGCCTCAAACGTCACATCCACCCCGCGCCCGCCGGTTTTCTGTGCAATCCAGTCGGTTACATCGGTTTCAGCAGCATTGACCGCGTCAGTTGCGCCCAGATCTTTTGCATACGCAACGCGCTCCGGAATCAGATCGGTCATATAAATTTCTTTCGCACCGGCAAGGCGTGCGGCCATCATCGTCGACAAGCCGATCGGTCCTGCCCCGAAAATCGCGACCGTTTCGCCAAAACCGATCTTCGCCAGCGTCACCGCATGCAGCCCGACGCCCATCGGCTCCAGCAGCGCACCCTCGATCAGTGACATCCCCTCCGGCAGCGGAATGCAACAATGCGCAGGCATACAGCGGTATTCCATAAAAATCCCGTCAAACGGCGGTGTGCCCAGAAACTCAACCGACGGACAAATATTATGCCGCCCAGCAAGGCAATGCTCGCAGTGCATACAGGGGCTTGCCGGTTCCACCGCCACACGCGTACCTACCGCCAGCGTGTTCACCCCCTCACCAACCGCATCGATAATTCCGGCCGGTTCATGACCCAGCACCGTCGGATACTGCACAACAGCCGAGCCGATTTTCCCGTCGACATAATAATGCACATCACTTCCGCATACGCCGACCGCCGCGACTTTGACCCGGACCTGTCCCGGCCCCGGTTCCGGCATCGGGCGATCCTGCAGTGTAACCGTTCGCAGTGCAGACAAGACAGAGACTTTCATCAGGAGACTCCCAGCCAGACCATCGCAATATTGCCGACAACATAAATCAGAACCATCACCCATACGTCAAACCCGATCCGGGCAAAACTCTTTTTCGTGCGGATCATCAAACTGCAAACCGCCACCGCCGACAGCATCAGCACCATCGCGGCTGCCACCAGATGCGTCGGTGACGCGTAATGCAAGAGCGACCCGCCCCGTAAACCGATATCTGCCGGAAACAGGATCGCAAGATTAAACACGTTGCTGCCGAGGACATTGCCCACCGCCATATCAAACGCGCCCATTCGTGCCGCGCCGAAGCTGACGACAACCTCGGGCAGGCTTGTTGAAATCGCCAGGAAAATCGTCCCGACGACGCTTTGCCCGAGCCCAAGCCCGCCCTGTCCTGTAGGCAGCGCCATGCGGTCGCCGATCTGCGAGAGCCAGATCCCGCAGACAACGATCAGCAGCGCACAAAACGCGATCATGCCGTAAAAACGGGGCGCCGACATCGTCAGCAGCGGATTGTCGTCTTCCGTTTCGCTTGCCGCACTTTTTGCCGTGTCTGTAGCCGCCTCTTCATATTCCGATTCATCAAGAACCAGCGCGTGCGAGCCGGCATCTTTGCGCTCATGGTTCGCGGTCAGTTTCATCACGACAATGTAGGCGATAAATAAAAACGGCGTCACCGGCCCCGTTTCCAGTCCCGGAATCAGCGTCTGTCCCTGCCAGGCCAGTGACAGCCCGAACAGCAGAATCCCCAGCATCCCCATCCCCATCGCCGCCGACAGGATATGGTTGCGGTGCAGCCGGAACATCAGCGCGCCTTTTCCTTGCACGAGGTCGATCAGCGCAAGGATCATCAAATTGAACACGTTGGAGCCGATCATGTTGCCGATGGCGAGGTCTGCGCCGCCGCGTAAGGTTTCCGCGTAACGCGGGTCAAGTTTTCCCAGCGCAAGACGGCTCGCTTCAAGGCTTGCCTGCAAGGTGCTGCTTGTCGAAACGACCAGCTCGGGAAGGCTTGTCACTCCGGCCAGAAAAATCAGCCCGATCAATCCCGCGCCAAGGCCTGTACGGTCACCGAGCGCGTCGCCGTATTTACTCAGCGTCAGCCCGGAGCCGACGATAATAGCCGCGGCGACCAGAAACGCGATGATCAGCCCGCCCTGCGTACCGCCGCCCAGATAAAACGGAACCGCCTCCGTCACTCCCAACAACTGCCCCATACAAGCACTCTCCCCACAACTCGGACATGCCGATTTAAAGACAAGAAAAGACAGAATGAAGACGCGATTATAACGCCGTTTCACCGTTTTTCCGCAAAAAAAGGAGTACCGCCCGAAAGCAGTACCCCTTGATTCGAATTTCAGCCAGAGACGCTGTCAGCCGATCATACTTCCTTCGGGTTGACAAACGGCATCATCTTGCGCAGCTTGCGGCCGACGACTTCGAGCTGGTGTTCTTTGTCGAACGAGCGCATCTTGTTGAGAACCGGCTTGTTGACCATGCACTCAACCAGCCATTCGCGGGCAAAGCTGCCGTTGCGGATCTCTTCCATCACTTCGCGCATCGCCTGACGCGACTGTGCGTTGACAACGCGCGGGCCGCGGGTGTGGCCGCCGTATTCAGCGGTGTCGGAAACCGAATAGTTCATGTAGTTGATGCCGCCCTGATAGAACAGGTCAACGATCAGCTTCAGTTCGTGCAGAACTTCGAAGTAAGCGATTTCCGGCTGGTAACCGGCTTCAACCATGGTTTCAAAACCGGCGCGGACGAGTTCGGACGCACCGCCGCAGAGAACAGCCTGTTCGCCGAAGAGGTCGGTTTCGGTCTCTTCCTTGAACGTGGTTTCGATCACACCGGCGCGTGCTCCACCGATCCCGAGAGCGTAAGCAAGGCCGATTGCCTTGGCGTTACCGGAGTGGTCGTTTTCAACAGCGATCAAGCAGGCAACACCGCCGCCCTTCTCGAATTCGCTGCGGACGAGGTGACCCGGGCCCTTCGGCGCGATCAGGATCACGTCGACGTTGGCCGGCGGAACAACCTGACCGAAGTGGATGTTGAAACCGTGCGAGAACATCAGGACCTTGTTTTCGGTCAGATGCGGTTCGATGTCGCTCTTATAGATCTTCGACTGGACTTCATCCGGCAGAAGAACCTGAATCACGTCAGCCTTTGCACAGGCTTCTGCAACAGTGTGCAGTTCAAAGCCGTGTTCCTGCGCAAGCTTGCCGTTCTTCGAGTTCGGGCGCTGGGCAACGATCACGTTGAAGCCCGAGTCACGCAGATTCTGCGCCTGAGCATGTCCCTGCGAACCGTAACCGATCACCGCGATCGTCTTGCCTTCAAGCGCACTGCGATCGGCATCGGATTCGTAATACATAACAGCCATGGTGGTAATCCTCCTTACAGTTTATGCCGGTATATCCGGTCTGGTCAATTGCGATGCAAACCGGTAATCATAACCATAACCTCTTCGCGGTCAAGCAAAAGGCAAGTTTTCTTCTGAGCAAATCATGAAAATCAGCGGGATGCGGCGGAATTTCGGGAAAGTCAATGTTTACCGGACGGGATATCACGCTGCCGGATGGAAAAATCTCTCACGTAGAGCTTCCAAAAGAATCCGTTAGTTTAAGCGATTACTTGGCGTCTGACACTGAAGCGATCCGGATATCGCCTTTTCTGGGATGATAGTAAAACTGGCACGACTTGATCGGTTCCTTGACCACGTACGTCGCATGGCCGATTTCAATCGTCGTCTCCGGATGCGCGACTTTAAAGACCCGCACGCGCGACTTGGTCGAACGCTGCACTTTTTCGGTAATCTCACGCAGTCCGGACTCGACATCATCCAGCTTCCGCAGAATCGAGATCCTCGCCTTCAGCAACTCCGCAATCGCCTTGCGCTTGACCGCCGGCGTCCGTTCCAGAATCGTCCGGATATCGCCCTTGCCGACGACCGAGTCGATCTTCCGCACCATCGCCTCAAGGTTCGAGCGCTCCTCCAGGAGTTCAGCCCGCCCCTCCGGCTCAAGCCCGACAATCAGCGGGGTATGGACATTCAGGTTAGAGCCGGTTTCGTTAGCCGTAATCCCCAGCCCCGCATGCACGTGTCCGCCCTGAATCCGGCCTTTACCCTCAAACACGAGGACTTTGCCTTTGGCAAAAGCATGGCACGCGCTCATGTCATTATCGATCACAATATTTGCGCCCGCCTCAAGCTTCGCGTTTTCAGCAAAGTGCGCGGTAATCGTCCCGCCTGCTTTGACCAGCCCGTCTTCATGCATCACGATCCCGTGGCCGACCTGCACGTTTCCGCCCGCCTCGACCTTTGCGCCTTCAATGGCCTGATCCACGACGACATTGCCCGCCGCATACACTTCAAAGCCTGTCCGGACCGTACCACCGATATGGACAGATCCTTTTTCCATGCGGATATTGCCGACTGTGTAGTCCACATCGCCCTTGACTTCAAAAACCTCAGAGACTGAAATTTTACTATCCGTCAGCACAACCATACCGTCCGCTTCTGCAAAAAAGCGCGTGCCGTCCTCAGACAAATTCACATTCTCGCCTGCGTGCATATCGGCGGCCTTTCCGGCCTTCGGTTGCAGCGATGTGCCATAGACGTCCATTCCTTCCGTACCTGCAGTCGGCGGAATCAACGTGCCCAGCAGCTCCCCTGCCGCGACCGAATGCACCGCGCCCCGTTCGCGGAAATCGACCTTGCCCGCTTCATTTTCCGTACCGACAGAAAGTTCTGTCTGAAAGCGCAATTCAAGACGCCCATCCTCACCGTCAATCGCCTCAATCCCCTTGGCAAGCAGGACGTTCACCTGCGGCTGTCCGCTTGCCGCAGCCTTGACGATTGCGTCCGACACCTCTTCCTCATGCAGTGGCGCGACAATATTGAGCTGCCGCAAGACATCCGCAATCCGGTTCATGCTGACCGAATCAGCGTTTGAATCTTCAGGGTAGATGGTTCCGAAAACATGAAAATGATCCGGCGCGACCTCGGCCAACGGCTTGATGGAAACCCCGGACTTGCGAACCGTCGCCAGCCCGTAGATCATCGATTTCAGAACAGAGCCTTCCTGACGGCAGTGCGCATCCAGTTCCAGCGCAAAACCACTTCCGCCCGATTGCGCGGTGATGGTCTGGCCAGTCACTGTCATTCCCGGCTCACCTGATTTCGGCGTCTGGATTTCGGCAAAGACAGATCCGGGGAAGACCGGAGCGTTCAGATCCCCTTTGGGCAGCAGCGTCGCTTTTTGTTCCCCGTGCGGCAGTTTGCCCCGCGCCAGCACAATCCCTTCCGGTGACTCCTTTTCCTCGATTTTCAGAAGAGCGGCCTTGATCTGTTCGTAATCAGGGTCGATCACGACACCGGCTTTTTGCAGTGCCAAGAGGATCTGTGTATCGGAAAGGTCGAGCCCGTCACCGATCGGCGGTTCATACTTGGCAAGCACCGCCTCCATGCCGTTACTGCGGATTGAGATTTCAACCTCGGCATCAGCATTGCGGATGGTTGCAACAAAATGTTTGGGCGAGACTTCTTCAGCGTAAATATTTCCGGTAGATACGCCAAGGGCGAGTGACGCCTTGCGCACCGCCTCAGAACTGGAATCGGCCTGTACATTTACCGTCGTTTTCCGCACGCCCAGGTTGCCCCTTTCTCTGCCCTTGAACCGGTTTCGGCATCAGGATTCGTACCGCCTGCAACTCCTGCAAAACCTGCCACACCATCCGATCCACCAGTGCATTCGAAATTACAGCGTCACCAAAGCAGCATTACATCAACCGCTCAGGCGTCTCCATGAGTTGCTTGACAAACGAACAGAAATGAGCCGCAAGCACCCCGTCGATGACGCGGTGGTCGCTTGAGAGCGTAATCTTCATCATCGGCTGGATCATGATTTCGCCTTTGACTACAACCGGCATATCCGTCACCTTGCCCACAGCCAGAATCCCGCTCTCGCCGGGGATGGCAATGGCGGTGAACTGCTCGACGTCGTATGACCCGAGGTTGGAGACGGTGAAGACGCTGTCGCCGTAATCCTCCGGCGTCAGTTTTTTGTTGCGCGCGCGCATGGCCAGATCTTTTGCTTCCTGCGAGACTTCCGCCAGCGTCTTTTTGTCCGCATCGCGGATGACCGGCACGACAAGCCCGTCTTCGCCGACAACCACCGCAAAGCCGACGTTCATATGGGTGCGTTCGATAAACCCGCGCGTGGTGTACATCGCCGCGACCCGCGGATATTTTTCAAGCGCAACCGCCACGGCCTTGATCAGCATATCGTTGTACGAAATCCGCAACCGGTCTTTTTTCATCGCCGCGCGCAGTTCCATCGCGCTGTTCATATTGACCACAGTTGTCAGATAAAAGTGCGGGATCGTGTCTTTAGCAAAGGTCATGTGATCGGCGATAATCTCGCGCATGCCGCCGATCGGGGTAATGTTCAGATTTTCATAATCCGGCAGCTTGCAGCCTTCATAGCGCGGTGCGGGGCCGTATTCGGGAATCGACGCCAGCATCTGCTCCGGAATCTCTTCATCCGGCGTTTCTGTCAGAATCGCAATCGGCGCATTGACCGGTACGCGCTCTCCGGGTTCACAGAACACCTGGCGCAAGTACCCGCTTTCAGTCGCGTCTACTTCAAGCGTCACCTTGTGGGTCGTGATATCGCACAAGGGTTTGCCTGCTTCGACAAACGCCCCCGGCTCGATCAGCCACGCGGCCATCGTCCCGTTTTTCATCGACTGGAACAGTTTCGGCAAAACAATCAAACTCGGCATTCATTCATCCTTATTTGCAGCATGGATCTGAAACGCTTCCGGAATCGCCGCAATGATATCGCTGGCGATCACCCCATGAACCCCCGTGTCGGACGCGGCGATATCACCAGCCAGCCCGTGCAGATGAACCGCAAGGCGGGCGGCATCAAACGCAGGCATCCCCTGCGCCAGAAGCGCTGCGATCATCCCCGTCAGCACATCTCCGGCGCCTGCAGTCGCCATGCCGGGATTGCCGGTTTCATTGATCTCACTTTTTTCGCCGTCACTCACAACCGTTCCGGCACCTTTTAACACAGTCACCGTTCCCGTATCTTTTGCGTAGCGTGTGGCAAAGCCGGTGCGGTCTGCCTGAATTTCCTGCATGCTTTTTCCGGACAACCGCGCAAACTCACCCGGATGCGGCGTCACCACCGTCGGCGAGCGGCGTTTACTGTAGATCGCCTTGTTCGCCCCGACTGCCGTCAGGCCCCCGGCGTCAAGCACCAGCGGCGCATGGATCTCCGGAACCAGCAGGCGGATCAACTCGCCGGTTTCTCCCGCAACCGGAATCCCCGGCCCCAGAACCACAGCGCTTGCCTCAGCAGACGCCTCGACCAGATACTCGCGCGCGTCCACTCCCGGCGCACCGCCTTCGGTTTCCGGAATCGGCAACGTCATCACTTCGATATTGAGAAGCTCGGCAATCATATTCAGGCTTTTGGGGATCGCCCACGTCACGAGTCCTGCACCGGACCGGAGTGCGGCAAGACACGCCAGAGCGCCTGCGCCGGTCATCCCGGTCGATCCGGCAATGACAAGCACATGCCCGCAACGGTTTTTGTGCGTATCAGCTTCGCGTTCAGGTAAAGACGGAAGTTGGCTCATCAGGGGTTCCTCCCAAGTTTTATCAATAGACTCAGACCGGCTGAATACCGGCCCACGAGTCACTCAGCGACGTTCTTCTGTATACAGCGCCGTATCTGAATGGCGTTTTTCTGTCATGGCTCCGGACTCGGGAACATATCCCCACAAGATCCGCGCAGCAGCATAACCCGCACCGAAGCCATTATCAATGTTCACAAGCGTCACACCCGACGCGCACGAGTTCAGCATTCCCAGCATCGCCGACAACCCGCCCAAAGAAGCGCCATATCCGATACTGGTCGGAACAGCAATCACAGGCTTTCGGACAAGTCCGCCCACAACGCTGGGCAGCGCCCCTTCCATCCCCGCAATGACGATAATTGCATCGGCTGCAGTTATCTTATCGGCATGCGCAAGCAATCGGTGAAGCCCCGCAATGCCCACATCGGCGATTATTTCATGGCAGAACCCGAGAGCAAGCAGGGACTCAGCCGCCTCCCGCGCCACCGGCAGGTCGCTTGTTCCCGCCGTCAGGATCAAAACCGTATGCCCTGAAGCCGGATGCGGAACCTTCCCTAAAATCGCGGTTTTGGCAAGTTCATCAACCCGCGCCTGCGGCCACTCTGTGCGAACCGCGCAGATCTGCTCTTCCTCAAGCCGCGTCATCAATACACACGCAGCGTGTTCCAGCAGTTTTTTTCCGATTTCAAGGATCTGGCCGACGGTTTTGCCCTGCCCGAACACCACCTCCGGCGCACCGCAACGAATCTTTCTGTGCAGATCCAGACACGCTTCCTGCATCTTGACCAACCCCATCATATTGGTCAGGTCTTCAGCCATTTCCCGTGCGCTCTCTGCGGCCTGCTCTGGAGTCAACGCGCCACTCTTCACCTGCTCAAACAGGGACAAAAAACGGGCTTGCTCATCTGACAGGTTCATCTGCGCCTCCATTTCCACATATCTGCATACCCGCGCATATTCTCTATGCAATTTTTGCGTAATTCATGCAACATTTGCACAAAATCTGCAAAAATCTTGTCAAATACAGCGGGCAACTGCCGAAACCGACAGCTCGTCAAACGCGCCGGATTCATATAACTCCTGTGCCCGCACCGCGATCATGACCGCGTTATCCGTACAGAGGTTCATCGGCGGAATCGCGACCTGGCAGCCGATTTTTTTTCCTTCCGCCGCCATCGTCTCCCGCAATTCCCCGTTTGCCGCAACACCGCCGCCAAGAGCGATCCACTTGACGCCGGCCTGCTTTGCCGCCGCCACCGTCCGCTTGACCAGCGCGCGCACAACAGCATATTGGAAACTTGCCGCCGCGTCGTTAACGCCTTGTTCATCAAGAAGAAGCGGCCCCTTTCGCCCTGCTTTCTGGCCACGGGCCGCGTACAACACCGCCGTCTTTAACCCGCTGAATGAAAAGTTTTCACCGTCCTTGGGCAGACACGTATTCAGCCACGGATACGCTTTCGGATTGCCGTTGACAGCCGCCTTGCTGATGGCAGGCCCGCCCGGAAAACCGAGATCCAGCAGCTTGGCCGCTTTGTCAAACGCTTCGCCCGCCGCATCGTCCAGCGTCTGCGCAAGACTCTCATACTTGCCCTGCCCCGACACCAGAAAGATATTCGTATGCCCGCCCGAAACCACCAGCGCGATATACGGGCACGTCATTTCCGGACACGAAAACTGAGCGGCTGCGATATGCCCTTCAATATGATTGACCGTAATCAGCGGCTTGTCCCATGCAAACGCCAATCCCTTGGCACCGGACAACCCTACCAGCAGCGCACCGATCAACCCCGGCCGGTTTGTCGAAGCGACCGCCGATAATTCTTCCGGCTGAACTCCCGCCTTTGCCAAAGCCTCATCCACCAGCGGCAAAAGGACTTCCATATGCGCACGACACGCCACTTCCGGCACAACCCCGCCGAACTTCCGGTGCAGATCGATCTGGCTTGCCACCAGACTTGCCAAGACCTCGCGCCCGTCACGAAGGATCGCAACCGCGGTTTCATCGCACGAGGATTCAATCGCCAAAATCAACGACATTACTCAATTTCTCCAAATTCATCAGACTCATCCGAATCGGCCGCAACAGCATGTTTCTCTTTCTCAGCCACTGCCGAAACCGACTCGTCACCCGCCGTATCTTTAGACAAGCGCTTGTTTTTTCTATTCTTATTTTCATTGCTATTCGCATTGGCCGTTTTCGCAGCGTTGGCACCAGCCACGTCAACCGGTTCATCTTCTGGGGCAAACGCCTGCCGCCCGCGCAGCGCATACTGTAACGAACTGGGCGCTGCCGACTCAAGCTCGCTGCCGGTCGCCAGACCCCGCGCAAGACGCGTCACCCGCACCGGCAAATCCCTCAGGTTCTGCGCCAGAAAACTCGCCGTGACATCCCCCTCCATCGTCGGGTTCAGCGCGAGGATCACCTCATGGATCACAGAGCCGCCGTTCATTTGCGGATCTTCAATCCTCCGGCGCAACTCATGAATCCGCAGCTGCTCGGGGCCGATATTGTCATGCGGGCTTAAATGCCCCTGCAGAACATGATAGCCGCCCAAAAACGCACCGCTTTTTTCCATCGCAATAATATCGCGCGGCAACTCCACCACACACAGCAAGCCGTGCTCCCGCCGCCGGTCTGCACAGATGGCGCACAACTCGTCTTCCGCTACATTAAAGCACCGCGTACAGGCGCGGATATTAGCCTTCACATCTCGGATGGCAACCGCCAGCTCCATCGCCTCAGCCCGTGAGGAACTGAGCACATGAAACGCCACGCGTTCAGCAGAGCGCCTGCCGATTCCGGGCAGCTTGGCGAATTCATCGATCAACTTTTGGATCGACGGCGAATACGGATTCGGCATAAAACCGTTCTTCCCATGTTTTCGGCACTGCCGCGCCACGCTTTACAGGTATTGCAGACAGTCCCGCAAAACCGGATGCCACTACGACACAACCGGTAACAAAACCATGATCAGAACGAAAAGCCGCCCTAATCAAAATTTTACTCTTTACACATCCATAAACAAGCGCTAAACCGGGATCTTCCGGTTCATGCGATTAAGGTTGAAAACTCACTATACCATTCTGCCGATTGCGTGTAAAGCACGTTCCAAGTGTGAACCAATGATTTTACGCTCTCGGCAAGATCACTGTGCGAACGGATTTTGATTGACCGCTTTCACCCGAATCCGGATAATAGGAACCGGTTTACTTTTCTTTATTGATGACTAGCGCTATCATTCTGTCAGAAAGGAATTTACGTGGCAGATCTCAAAGATCGTTATCTGGTGACCGCCGCACTGCCCTACGCAAACGGCCGTCTTCATGTAGGACACATCGCTGGTGCATACCTTCCGGCCGATACCTTCGTTCGTTTCCTGCGCCTGATGGGCAAGGAAGCGCACTTTATTTGCGGCTCTGATGAAAACGGTGCCCCGATCACATTTTCAGCAATGAAAAATAACTGCTCCCCGCAGGAAGTGATTGATAAATTCCATAACATCTTCGACCAGTCCTTCAAAGGGCTCGGCATCAACTTCAGCATCTACGGCCGCACCCACAGCGATTACCACACCAAGGTCTCGCAGGACTTTTTCAAAACCGTTCATGAACAGGGCCACATCCAGAAGCACACCACCGAACAGGTCTACTGCTCCGAGTGCAAGATGTTCCTGCCTGACCGGTACATCGAAGGAACTTGTTATTATCATGACTGCGGCAAAACCGGCGCACGCGGCGACCAGTGCGAAAGCTGCGGACGCACAGTCGATGCGACCAAGCTGAAAGACCCCGTCTGCATGGTCTGCAAAATGCAGGGCCGCCCCGGAACCGGTTGCATCGAAGTCAAGGAGACCGCACACTGGTACCTGCGCCTCGACACATTTCAGGAAGACCTGCGCAAGTATATCGACACGCACCCTGAATGGCGCGAATCGGTCAAGCGCTTCAGCTACGGGCTGCTCGATCAGGGGCTGAACGAGCGCGCGATTACGCGTGATTTGTCATGGGGCATTCCGGTTCCGCTCGAAGACGGGCAGGACAAAGTGCTGTACGTCTGGTTCGACGCGCCGATCGGCTACATCAGCTTCACCCGCCAGTATTTCGAGTCCATCGGAAAAGCCGACGAATGGAAAGAGTTCTGGTGTAATGAAGAGAACGGGCTGCTCCACTTCATCGGCAAAGACAACACCGTTTTCCACGCTGTGATGTTCCCGGGAATGCTGCTCGCGCACGGCGGATACCGCCTTGCCGGCAACGTCGTCGCCAATGAGTTCCTCAACCTCGAAGGAAACAAAATCTCCACAAGCCGCGACTACGCAGTCTGGGTCGACGAATATCTGGAGCACTTTTCCCCCGACCCGTTGCGCTATTACCTGAGCGCCATCGCGCCCGAAGCCAGCGACAGCGATTTCTCGTGGAAAGACTTCCAGCAGCATAACAACGGGGAACTCGCCGACAACCTCGGAAACTTTATCCAGCGCAACGTCGCCTTCTGCAACAAGTACTTCGACGGCATCATCCCTGAACGGAAAAACAAAACCGAAGCCGGTGACAAGATGCTGCAGGAGATCGAAGACGCCCGCAAGGAAATCGGCGAACTTCTGTCCGAGTTCAAATTCAAGTTCGCACTCGAACGGATGATGCGCTTCTCGCAACGCGCCAACCAGTTCTTTGCCGAAGAAACCCCGTGGCAGTCGCGAAAGACCGACATGGACGCCTGCGGCAGCACCATCCACATCGGTCTGCTCGTCCTTGAGGCGATGAGTATCGTCATGGAGCCGTTCTTACCGTTCTCCTCGGCGAAGCTGCGCGCAATGCTGAATGTGGCTCCGCTCAAAGGCGGCGAATGGAACCAGCCGCTGACAATCAAGGCAGGCGAAAAGGTCGGAACAGCCGAAGTCCTGTTCCCAAAATTTGACGACGACCTGATCCAGCCGCGGATTGACGACCTGAATAAATAAAGCACCAACGCGGTGTTCTATTCAGGATTCGCGGTTATACAAAAAAACTAGCAGTTACCGGATTCGCAAAAAGTCATTGACCCGTTGGGCAGAAACTTGCGGAGAATCAACCTTTGGCGCTATTTACGAATGCGACTCACCATGGCGGTCTGGACAAGCCCCGCGTCCGTATCCGTGGGGTAGAAGGGCAGCCGCTAATTTTGTACCAGTTTCTGGTACGAAACGATGCATACCGGCAAACCACGATCCTCGGCTCTTTGGATGAACTGAGCGTCTACATCCTTTACGAGCGCATGGAGTCAGGCCACACCGTCACTCCGCAGGAATTGCGCGAACTGTTGGAAGAAGCCGGTATCGTCCACGGAATCGACGAAAGCAGTCTGGCAATGCTCTCGGATCTGGTCAACAAGGATTCGTCTTGGGCAAAGGCATACTTTCAGGTCGCAAGCGGCACACCGCCCAAGCACGGCGAAGATGGACATCTTGAGTTTTACGTCCTGCCCTCATCCCGTAAACCCCGATATGAAATGGACGAGTCGGGCAATATCGACTACCACGAACTCAACCTGATCAAAAGCGCTGTCAAAGGCCAATGCGTTGCCGTTCTGCGGCAGCCGGGCAAGGGCGTCAGCGGGATGAATGTCCTTGGAAAAAAAATACTCGCACGCGATGGCGACGCTATCAGCGCCCGTGCCGGTAACGGCATCTACTCCTCAGACGACAACACCCAGTTCTTCGCACTCGAAGACGGTCGGCCTGTTTACGAAAACGGAATGCTGTCGATCACCAAAGACTACCGCGTCGTTGGCGATGTTGATTTCAAAGTCGGCAATATCGATTTTATCGGCGAGATTTCGATTACCGGCTCCGTACTGGACGAGTTCAAAGTCATCGGCCACCGCGACGTGACCATCAACGGCAACATCGGCTGCGCCAGAGTTGAAGCGGAAGGCAAACTCGTCATCGGCGGCGGCGTCAGCGGGAAAGAAACCGGATTCGTCCGTTCTGGCAGTTCGCTGCGCGCCCGCTATCTGAACGAAGTGACCGCACGATCGGAAGGTGACCTGATCGTAATGAAAGAGATTTTAAACTGCACAGTCCAGACACACGGATTTATCCAGATCCCGCAAGGCACCATTCTGGGCGGAAAAGTTTACGCGCTGAAAGGAATCGAGGCGGAAGTCATCGGCAGCCCATTGGGAACGGCGACGGAAATCCTGGCTGGAATCGACTGGGACGCCCACACCCGCATGCAGGAGAAGAAAGAACAGATCGGCAAGATTGAACGGGAAATTATCGACGTCTCCGAACGACTGCGCCCGCTTCTGGAAGAAAAAAAAGTCATCGCAACGGTGGCTCCCGAAAAACGGGAAACCCTGATTTCCGTGCTGAACGAACTACGGCAACTGAAAACTTATCTTTCGAAACTTGAGGCGGAATACGAGCAGACCAAAGGTGACGGTATCACTGACCCTGAAGTTCGGATCAATGTACTTAAACGCCTCTACACCGGAACCAGAATCAAATTCCCCGGCCTTGAAGCGCTGTTCAAAGAGCAGATCCGCGGGCCGGTGTCAATCATCCCCGACATCAAACGCAAAGCGATCCGCATCGTCGAGTACAGACCGTTCAAACAGACGACAGAAATCTAACAACAGTCAAGTTGTAGCAGCGAAAAACGCATTAAGATCCCGAAAAAATCAGACGATCACAACGCCGGAGACTTCATCCTCCGTTTGCGGCAGGATCTGCATTGAGAAATTTTCTTTCAGCTCCTCATCGTGGAATGCCTGCAAGGTTTCAGCCATATCCTGAAGCGAAGAGAACATGCTTGTCAGTTCATCCGGAAGGGATTCTGCATCTTCACTCTGCAGAGAATAGTTCAGCAGCTTCATCACATTGCGGATCTGTTCGATATCCTCATCCCCGGTATCGGCATCAGACAGTTTCAATGTCCCGTCCTCCGACATCGAAAATTCCAGCGGCTCAGTCAACTCGATATCATTGGCCTGCATGTAACCGGTCAGTGCTTCGGAAAATCCGGCGGTATAGCCGACCATGTCTTCCATCGCCGCGGCGTCTGCCTCTTCCGACTGGACACTGGCCGAAATCCCGGTAACGGTATCGACATCGAAGACGACTTCGTGTGCATAAATATCCACGTCACCGTCTTCAGCCTGATGTTCAATCATCAGCTGTTTGGCGATGTTACTGGCGACCTCTTCAAACTCCTCACCCAACCAGCTTTCAATCATCCGCGCATCGCTGTAATCCAGATCTTCAGTGTCGACCTCAATCGAACCATCTTCCGAAACGCTGAACGAGAACTCGGTGATCTGATCCTCAGGATCGTCAACCATCTCGTTATACGCATCAATCGCATCAATCAGTGATGTCACGCTGTCATTACTATGTTCGATTTCAATATCGTACAACAAACTGCTGATATTCTCGTGAGCCTGCGCGACAACATCGTCATTCACGATCGTCGAATTCTGATACGAGAGTGTCACGTCATTATCAACGATAGTGGTCGACCCCAGCGACGAGATTGCAGACATGATGGCATCGTCAATATCCAGCGCATCCTGAAGCGCCGTACTGGCGCTGCTGTCAGCGAAGTCCTCAATACTGTAGCCTTCTTCTGACAGATATGACTGCACCAGAATCTGGGTAACCTCATCCGACGGAGTTTCGCCGTCCTGCAGCGACTGCAACGCCGACTGCTTTGCCGCCAGAACACGCAACTGGCTTCCCAACTCCTCATCGGAGTTGAGAGCCTCTTCGATTTTTGCAAGGCGCGACTCGCTGTCAATTCCCGAAACGATGATTGAGCCGTCTTCGTCAATCTCAAAGCTCAGCCGCTCGTCCTCGCCGAGAGTGATACCGTATTCAGCAAGAATCTCGTCGATCTTCTCCTGCAGCTCTTCGGTTTCATCATCGATATTATTTTCAAGACGACGGAGCAACTGCTCGGTCGTGCTGCACGTGCCAAGCCCCAATAATTCGCCAAGACTTTCAGACGAATCCCAGAGACTGGTCTCCTCCTCTTCTTCAACCTCCGTTTCATCAGACGTGCTGTCGACAGAGCCGGTCGTCTGGACAATACCGTCCTCATCGACATAGGAAATTCCTTTGTTGGATGAACGGGAGGATGACGTTGAAGAGGTCGATATTGATGAAACAGAAGAAGAGGAACCGGATGAGGAAGATTTCGTTGTGCTTTCAACGGCAGAGGCAACAGACTCTTCGTACAGTTCATACGCCTGATCGGAGATCTCGATCCTGTCCCCAGTAACTGACTGCGCAACCGAAGCCGACTCGTCCTCTTCGGACGCCAAAGCTGCTTCATCTGCTTCGGATGCTGTTTGTGTGGTGAGATCGATTAGACCATTGGTGAGTAGTTCATCGGAATTGCCAAAACTCGAGATACTTCCGGACGACATCCCTGTCTCCTTTTATTACAATGATGATGATATGCGCGGCTGCCGTACCGATTCCGTTCAACACGAAAAACCACGCTCAAACACAATAATAAATAACAAAACATCCCGCCGCACGCAGGCGGCAGAATAAAATATATACTGGTATTATCGGACGCTCGTCTGCCCGCTTGAGAACTTTCCCCAAACATTTCTGTGAGTATTTTTTAAAAAAAGAAAAGGCTTTCCGGACGAATCCGGAAAGCCTGAGGAAAGCTGGCGCTACCGGCTGAAAGTCGCGCCACGTATTGCACATTGCTGTTGCGTATTTTTTAAAAGAAAGTCAGGTACTTCTCAACTTCCCACTGTGAAACCTTGCTGTGGTACTCTGTCCATTCCGCGCGTTTGAGCTTGATCAATTCGTCCGCAATCGGCCCGAGCGCGCCGCGAATGACATCGTCTTTTTCAAATTCATCGACAGCCTCGTCCAGCGTCTGCGGCAGGATCTTAAGCTCTGCGCGTTGCTTCGGATCCATGTCGTACAGATTGCAGCCCGCCATCGGATCGCCCGGATCGATTTCATTTTTGATCCCGTCCATACCGGCAGCGACATACGCGGCGTAGGACAAGTACGGGTTATTCGCCGCAGAGATCGAGCGGTCTTCAAAACGGCCCGGACCGGGGCAACGCAACATTTGCGTACGGTTGTTGTCACCATAGGTGATAAACGCGGGCGTCCACGTAAAGCCGGAGCGGTTACCCATCAGGGCGCTACCGATCTGAAGACGCTTGTAGCAGTTCACCGTCGGACTATTGATCAGGCACATCGCACGGGCGTGTTTCAAAATCCCGCCGATAAAGTGGTACGCGAACTTGTCCTGACCGAGGCCGCGCGGATCGGTTCCAGATGAAGCGAAGACATTCTTGCCCTTCAGGTCGGTTACGCTGAAGTGCAGGTGCGCACCGGATCCAGTCCGGTCGCCGAACGGCTTCGGCATGAAGGTTGCGATACACTTGTGTTTGAGTGCAAGCTGGCTGACCATCATCTTGATAAAGGTATGGCGGTCGGCGGTTGTTAGCGCATCCGAATAATCATAGTTGATTTCATACTGGCCGTTAGCGTCTTCGTGGTCGGTCTGATAGTTGCCCCAGCCAAGACTCAGCATGCATTCGTTGATCTCGGTCAGCACCGGAAGCATCTGGCTGATGCCCTTGTAATCGTAACAGGCTTTGCTGAGGGTATCAATGCCCTGATCGTCAGCAACTCGGATTGATCCGTCTTCATTCCGTTTTACGAGGAAAAACTCCGGCTCCATCCCGGCGTTGAAAATATAGCCCATGCTGCGGAACTCATCGAGAATGCGTTTGAGGTTCACACGCGGGCAGTACGGATGCGGTTGTCCACGGACGTACACGTCGCCGGTAATGCGCGCGATGCCCGGCTGGTACGGAATCGGCGTGTATGAAGTCGGGTCGATCCGGCACAGCATATCCGGAGAACTGGCGTTCTGGCCACTTCCCCACACAGCACCACCGGCAAATCCGGCGCCACTGTAGTACACATCCTTCGCGCACGTCACGGGAACCATCTTCACCTTCGCAGAACCGTGAATGTCAACAAACTGAACGAGGATATAGCGGATCTCGTCCCGTTGCAGTTTCTGGTTCAAGGCTTCGAGTTCATGCTGGCTGGGCTTTGCGGTAATATCAAGTAGAGACGATGCTTCTTCTGCGGCGGCTGACATATCTTTTCTCCTGCTAAAAAAAGGATATCTGGTCATATCCTGAAACACTGGTCTTTGCCGACAAGCGGCAGTCCTGTTGCGCGGGCCGACTCAATGGTAAAGGCCCTCATGTCCTCAAACTCAAGGTTGTTAACATCTGTCTTGCCGCAACAACGGGCAAGGATTGCGGTCTCCTGAAATACCGCTTTAAGATAATTGTCCAAGGCCTGCGGCATCTCTTCAGCTTGCTCCGCCGAGCGGATCGCAATCAGCGCGGACTGGCCGATCACCGGAGCGGTCGCGCCAAGCGCCATCACCTTTGCAATATCAGCGCCGCACTGGATGCAGCCGAAATACAACAGGTCGATATCTTCTTCGCCATTGAGCGCACGGACACGTTCCATGGTTTCTGTCAACATCGCAATCACCGGCACGCCGCTTTCATCCGGCCACAGATTTTCTTCATGCTCGTTTTCCATGCAGAAGAGTGTGGCAAAATCAAGACCTGCTTCGATCGCCGCCGGAATCGCGCGGGCGATATTGTCCTGACAGATCGAGATCCCGACCGGAATCCCGTCCATCTGCTCGCGGATTTTTTCTGCCGTCATCTGCAGATCGTCTGAAAGAATCTCAGCGCGCGGATCAGGAATCAATTCAATAGCATCGGCCTGACAGGGAAGATCGCCCTCTTCGAGCGGATACGACAGCGCACGGATCACCTTGGTGTTGTCCGGTGCAGGCTGGCGCGCTTTGAGCCTCACCGCGACTCCGGCAAGGCCAGCGCCCAAAACAACAGCGGCCATCTCTTCCGGCGTCGCACTCTTTGACGAAATTCCGCCGATAATCGCTGGGCCTGACAGCTCCAGCGGACGCTTCGCCTTGCGGCCAACAATCACCTTCGTATTGCAATCCTCACGGTACGGATCGATCACAAGGCGCGTCAGGTTGGCAGGCAAAAACACAAGGTCGCCCAGAAACGGCAACTGGCCAAGCGGCTTCGGACGGCTGCGGCGTGTGCGGATTTTTTCCGACAGCTCAAACAGCAGCTTGTCCTCATCCGGAGCGGATGCCATGATCTTAATCTGCTCACGCACCCGGCGCGGATAAGGGTGCGGCATTTCATTGGTATTGGTCGGACTCGGTTGCGCAGACATGCGGTTTCCTTTATCTATCTTTGTCCTACATTTTCGTATGCTCAGTAGAACACCAAAACAACGACTACTCATTTCCTACATTTCAGGCGAGCATGTCCCCTTCTCGCGCCAGAGGCAAGCCTGTGATCTCGGCAGCCTGCGGCGAAAGAGCGACAAGATGGTCACGACAAAGTCCGTGGACACTCGGTACCCCGCATGCCAGCGCAATCGCAGCCATCTCTGTTCCCATGCTATCAAGGAACGACGCCACGCGCGCTGCGGCACAATCGACTTCAAGTTTGCTTACGAGCTCAGGGTTCTGTGTTGCAATCCCGCGCGGGCAGTTGCCGGTGTGGCAGGTCATACAACCGGTACAGCCCATCGCCACGAGCGTCGCCGTGCCGACCGCGACCGCGTGCGCACCGAGTGCAATCGCTTTAGCAGCATCAACACCATCACGGATACCACCCATCTGCACAACCTGAAGCTGACCACCGCAACCGATTTCATCAAGACCGGACATCGCCTGAACAATCGCAGCCAGAGACGGAATGCCGACGTTGTCGGTCACGACAGACGAGCTAGCACCGGTGCCACCTTCCATGCCGTCGATCTCGATAAAGTCGACCGTATCCTTGAGCGCGATCTTGATATCGTTGTTCACACGGCCTGCGCCAATCTTGAGGCTGATCGGAACGCGTCCGGCTGTCACTTCGCGGAACTCCTGAATTTTGATGATCAGGTCGTCCGCCCCAAGAACATCGGGGTGACGGCTCGGACTGCGGATATCGATGCCCTGAGGCAGTCCCCGAAGGTATGCAATCTCGGGCGTGACTTTGCTGCCCATGAGCTGGCCGCCGAGACCGGGCTTCGCGCCCTGACTGATGTAGATCTCAATCGCATCGGCACGCAGCATGTCGTGCGGGCTGAAACCGTAACGGCCGGACAGGCACTGGTAGATCATCTGTTTGGCTGCCGCGCGTTCCTCAGGAAGCATCCCGCCTTCGCCGTTGTTGATCGCAATCCCTGCAATCGACGAGGCTTTTGCAAGCGCAACCTTACACGGTTTTGACAGCGCACCGTAACTCATCGGCGCAATCAGAATCGGCATCTTCAGACGAAGAGGATTACTTGCGAACTTGTTGCCAAGAACGGTATCAAGACGGCAACGTGCACGCGGGTTCTTCTGGCTTAACACCATCTCCGGCGTGATCTTGAACGCGATGTCGTCAAACGTCGGAATATGGCGGGCAGAACCGAAACTGCGCACACGATAACGGCCGAGGTCGGCTTTGACCGCGATATCCTCAACCAGCCGTTTGTCCCACATCGGGCCTTCCGGCACACTGATCTTTGCCGGACTCAGCTTGCGTTCGTACTTGGCATAATGAAGCTGCTTGCCCTCAGGAACAATCTTGCGGAAGCTTTCCGGATGCGGAAGGTCGAACTCGTCAAGAAGCTGATAGATGTCCTCAAGCTCGCCCTCTTCCATCTCCTCAAACTTCGCATCGGCACCAAGCGACTGGATTTCACCGCCGACGTAGATCGTACCGCTGATCATGTTCTGGCCGACACCGCCTTCGCAGTCGCCGCAGACAATGAGCCGTCCGCCCATCATCATGAAGCCTGCCATGAAGTTGGCCTTGCCGCCGCCGATAATCACGCCGTCTTTCATCATCGCACCCGCACGGCTGCCGAGGTTGCCCTTGACAACGAGCTTGCCGCCGCGCATGCCGACGCCGGGAATCGCACCCGCGTTTTTGCCGACGATCACGGTACCGGACATGATATTGTCGGCAACGCCCCATCCGGCATTGTTCTGGATCTCAACGGTCGGACCATCGGACAGGCCGCCGCAGAAATAACCGGCGCTGCCCTTGATCTTAATTTTGCTTTTTCCGATCACACCCACGGAGATCAGGTGACGTGCATCGGGGTTATAGAGGACGATCTCGTTTTCGCCCTTTTCTGCCAGCTCGCGAATCTTGAGATTGACTTCGCTTATGCCGACATCGCCAGCGTCGATAGTTGCCATGTTTTATACGCTCCTGGAAAGGGTTCATACGTATCGAGAGATTCACCGGGAAACAGACGGTTCAGCGCCACTTCTTCCGAAGCAATCGCGACCATGTCATCCTTCTCCAGCACAACCATGGGCTTTGCCGCCAAGTGATCTTTGGCAAACCCGAAACCGTCGGCGGTGCTGACCAGGAAGGAAAACGTCCCGTCCAACTCGTCAACCGACCGCGCCAGTACTTCTTCCAGAGAAAAGCCGCGGTCAAGTTTGTCAGCCAGATAGACCGCAATCAGCTCCGAGTCGTTATCGGTACGGAACTGGTAACCGGTCTTCTGCAGCCGCCGCTTCATCTTCCAGTAATTTGTAATCTGCCCGTTATGGACAATCGCTACATCAGAGAACCCATACGCCCAGAATGGGTGCGCACGGCTTGCATCCACAATGCTTTCTGTCGCAAGCCGCACGTGTCCGATGCAATGGGTTCCGGTGAATGCTTCAATTCCGTAGCGTTTACTGATGTCCAGAGACGAGCCGACGTCTTTGATAATCTCGAGGGCACTGCCGAAACTGAGGATCTCGACACCGGCCTGGTTTTCGACTGCGTAACTGAGATCTTTCACCGCAGGTACCGGCGCAATCTCCAGGCGGTAATGCTCCTGCGTGTACGAGTCCGACAAAACCTCGACGCCAAATCCGCGAAGAATCTGCAGAACCTTGCTGGCGCGGGATTTTCCTTCATGGGTTTCAGCGGAACACTTCAGCAGAATCCGCATCACCATCCGGTCTGCGGCAGGCTGCCGGTAAAGCGCAAAGCCTGTCGAATCAGGACCACGGTGCTGCAGCCCGTCAAGCATCCCAACCAGTTTCTTTCCAATCGCCCCGCTGTTGCGGAGCATCAGTCCGGCAATGCCACACATGTTTATGCCTTTCCGCTTGTATCAGCCGGACGGAGTGCTGGGAACATGTCATGCAGCTTTGCGTCCACTGCCGGATCGATCGGCATCGACTGATGGTTTTCCAGAATCGAGAGAACTTTTTCGTGCGCACGGGTAAACGCATCCTTGGAACCGGCGTCTTCCCACTTTGAACGCGGATCGCGGTTGCAGGCAGCCGGGTCGGTATCTGCGAACTCGCCGTGCATGTATTCAACGGTGTGCTCTTCGCCGAGATAGTCGTTGGCCGGGCCCACTTCCATCATCAGATCAAGAGCGATGGTTTCGTCATTGACTTCAATCCCGCGCAGAACACGGGCGGTACGAGACAGGATTTCATTATCAATCACCAGCTTTTCATACGAAGCGGTAAGATCGAACTCCATCAGCCCCGCAGCGTCGTGGATATAGTTTGCACCGGACAGCGCGGTCAGAAGACTACCCATCCCGCTTTCATAACCGGCCTGCGCGTCAACACACTTACTGTCAGTCATCCCGGAGGTGGAGTAGTATGGCAGTTTATAGTACTGGGCCATCTGTGATACGGCGGAGTTGATCATCGCGCGTTCAATCGCACCCGACAAGTGACCCATCGAGCGCATGTCCGCAATCGTTCCGACACTGCCGCAGATCGTCGGCGTCCCTTTATTAATGAGCTGGGTCTGGACAACACCGGACAATGTTTCAGCAACGTGCATCACAACGTTAGCCGCCATCGTGACCGGCGACGTGTTTCCGCAGAGCGGTTCCGTCGGAACAACAACCGGTAGGCCTTGCTTGGCAACGTACGCGGTAAATTCTCCATAAATGTCATCAATCTTGAACGGGCTGATGATCAGCGTAATAAAGGAAACAAACGGGCGCGCACGCAGCTTGTCCATCCCGCCTGCGATCTCGGCAGCCATCTTCACGACATTCTCAAGTCCCTGCCTGCCGTAAATCCCGCCCATCACGTGCTTGGAGGTATTTGCAAAGGCGTGGTAAAAGCGGTTGATATCCACTTCGTCCTGATTCGAAATTTCGTTCGGGAATACGTTGACGACGAAAAAGCTGATGTAGTCGAGTGCGTCCATCACCTTCGCCATCATCGCAACGTCGTTGACATATGACGGGCGACGCTCACCGGTCTTCAGGTCCAGCACATTGATCGCCGTACCGCCGGTTCCTAGATAGCAGTTGCTACCTTCAAGTGTGATATCGTTTTGCGGATCACGACCGCAGAGAACAACCTTTGAAGGAGCGGAGTCGATACAGTCATCCAGCATCGCGCCTGAAATTTTTACCAGATTGCCGTCTTCGATCAAAGCACCAGCACTGCGGAAGGCTTCGAGCGAGGTCTTGGAATATACGCGCACCCCCGATTTTGCAAGCAGGGTACGAACCGCGGTATCGATTTTATTGACGTCTGTGTCGGAGAACGGGCGATATTGCCCACCTTTCTGGCCTCCCTTGACCGGCATGGTGATGACTCCTTTAAAAAGATTTGTTTTGAAAATTACGTCCAAGTGATCGTCCTGCGCCTCGCAAGAACACAAGCAGATTAGCAAGCGATATTCCTAACCATAAAAATCCAACCGAAAAGAAGATTCCAAAGATCCGACCGCCTGCGCGTAGTTTCTGTAACCTCTTTTGCAGTAAGAGAACAAGAGAAACACCCATGAACACGGAAATTACCTTTTTTTATTCATTACGTGCATAAGAAGGGATTTTGCTGATTTATGTTATTACATTTTGGTATGACGACAATAATTGCAGTTTAATTTTATACGTTTTTGTATTTTTATTGTTTTTCCCAGCAAAAACGCAATATCTACCGCCCCTGCGACAATTTTGTAACATAACAAATGCCAAGAGAACGCGTTTTTCATTGCGAAACTGTATTTTTGATGCGAAACATGTTCTTTCCCCCAAAATTTCACTTTTCAAACCATTTAAGATCTGGCATCTTTGATCTCAGATCTTTGAGATATGCCGATTCTGGCCTCAGCCTCCTTTTTTTCGAAATTTGACGCTTCAGGCAAGCTCCACAGAACTCCGGCACTCAAAACGGGCAGATCTACAAATATTGCAGTTTATGAATACCCCGACAGCAAAGCGCCGGGGATGCTGCACGTTTCACACACGAATGCGGACATTTTTGGACTATTCTACATCAATGTTGCTTTTGGGGGAATTTCCTTCGTTTAGCGCAACTTTTTTCGTGACCTATACATTATATATAGAGGCTTATAGATCGGCTTCATCACTGAAAAAGATACATCTGATAATCGCAACACAATGATTTTAAATAAGATAAAGAAGATTCTTGTTCGTTTGTCTTCTGTAAGCTTCTGATTGTGATTTTAAAAGACACTGAAACACCTAGTGAAATGCGAGAATATTTTTATTCCCACAACACATTAAAAAGAAAGGAGATAGGAGATCAATACAGATTTACTTAATTCTTTTGGTACGGAAATTGACTATGAGAAGGCGAAAGTTTGGCTTATGTGTGTGCCAGTGGACGCACTGTTTTTGTGGTAATAAGAAGGAGAAGGAGATGCGAAAAAGTATTTTGGGTTGGCTCTTTTGCATGGTAGCTGGGTTGGCAATTGTGATGCCTACCGTCCGTGCAGCTGATGAGCCTACGGCTGCTGATGTTGAGCAGGCGCTTGCAACGGTTGATTCTGCGTTGTTCCACGGAATGACTCAGGAAGAGATCGCCAAGGAAGTTCCGGTATCTGGTTCTTATGTCGACGAAACATCCCCGATTTCGGAAGATGTTGAAGTCAACGGAAAGACCGTTACCATTTTCCGTTACCTGACCGATATGGAAGTCATGCAGTTCCGCGGAAATGTCATCTGGACATGTATCGCCGCGTTTCTGGTCTTCCTGATGCAGGCAGGTTTCCTGTGTGTTGAAGCTGGGTTCACCCGCGCAAAGAACTCGGTCAACATCATCATGAAGAACGTTCTGGACTTCTGTTTCGGTACATGCGCGTACTTGGTCATCGGCTATCACATCATGTTCGCCGGTCCTGATGAATCACTGTACTTCCTCGGCCAGACCGATGCAACCGACTGGGGCTTTGCATTCTGGCTCTTCCAGTGCGTCTTTGCTGCAACAACCGCAACGATCGTTTCCGGTGCCATGGCTGAACGCACGAAGTTCACCGGCTACATCGCATACAGTATCGTTATCTGCGCGGTCATCTACCCGGTTTACGGTGGTTGGGCATGGGGCAGCCTGCTTGATGGTGGTGGATGGCTCGAAGACGTCGGTTTCTATGACTTCGCCGGTTCAACCGTTGTTCACTCCATCGGTGGTTGGTTGGCTCTGGCTGGTGCGATCGTTCTGGGTCCGCGTATCGGCAAGTATGGCAAAGACGGCAAGCCGAAGGCATTCCCTGGCCACAACCTGCCGCTGGCAGCTCTTGGCGCCCTGATGCTGTGGTTCGGCTGGTTCGGGTTTAACCCGGGTTCAACAACGACCTTCGATGGCAACATGGCCCGTATCGCTGTCATGACCAACATCGCTGGTGCAACCGGTGGTATCGGTGCTCTTCTGACCATCTGGATCATCTCCAAGAAGCCGGATGCTTCCATGACCATCAACGGCTTCCTGGCTGGTATGGTCGCGATCTGCTCGGCTGTTGACTGCGTCACGGTCTTCGGTGCAATCGGAATCGGTCTCATCGCTGGTATCGTCGTCGTCCTGAGCGTTCTCTTCATCGACAACGTCCTGAAGGTTGACGATCCGGTCGGTGCTGTCAGTGTTCACGGTGTCTGCGGTGCTTGGGGTACGCTTGCTTACGCGTTCTTCTCCACCGGGATTGAAGAAGGCGGCATGTTCACCGCTCTGAAGAACCAGATCATCGGTGTCGGAGTCGGCTTTGTCTGGGCGTTCGGCTGTGGTATGGTTCTGTTCCTCCTGATCAAGTACACCATCGGCCTGCGTGCAAGCCGTGAGGAAGAACTGAAGGGGCTGGACATCACCGAACACGGTGCAGAAGCTTACAGCGGCTTCCAGATCTTCACGACGGAATGAGGACACAGTTTTAAATCCGCCCCCTGCCGGGGTTCGCCCCGGCGGGAAGCGGTCAACTGATTTCACTGACCCTAAAAAGAGGAGCTAATAGAATGAAACTTATCATCGCGTACATCCAGCCCGAGCGGTTGAATGACGTCAAGCAGAAGCTCAACGAGAAAGAAATCTGCAAGATGTCGGTCACCAACGCTCTCGGGTGCGGCCAGCAGGGCGGCTACCATGAAGCCTACCGTGGCGTGGATATCGAAGTGAACCTCCTGAAGAAAGTCCGTCTGGAGCTGGCGGTCAATCAGGAATTCGTAAAGCCCACGATCGATGCCATCATCGCAGGTGCCAGAACCGGCAACATCGGAGACGGAAAGATCTTTGTCCTTCCGCTCGAAGAATGTATCCGGATACGGACCGGTGAGGAAGGCAGTGCCGCTATCGGCTAACCTTGCAACAAAAGAAGGCCGGGCAACTGCCCGGCCTTCTTCCTTTACTACGGAAAGTACCAATGCAACACGTGAAGTGATTTTCAGAATGTGCCCCGCCCTGCCCGGGTATCCGCAAACCGAAGTCCACCCCGGCACAACGCAATGACCCGCAACAGGACGGCTGCGCATTTTCAAAATCATTTCTTTGAGGAGAACCAGACGGCACCTGTTGTGCCGTCGTATCTGCATT
>QKHZ01000016.1 GCA_003249795.1 bacterium
CGAATGTGGTCAAGTATGCGTTTCCGATTGGACATGCGACCGTGGATATCGCAGCAGGCGGCTGGGTGCATGTACATAACACAAAAACAAACCTCTGCGGTACGGAAACCTATAGCTATACGCCGGAAGTGCCGGAAGTAAAGGAGCTGGGCGATCACCTGACGTTTGACGGATTTATGCGGGCTGACGGTGAAGTTGGCGTGCGCAATGAGATCTGGATTATCCCGACTGTCGGCTGTGTGAATGCGATTAGCGAACGGCTTGCCAAGATCATGAACGGGCGCATTCCGGCAGGGTCAACCGTACAGGGGGTACATGCGTGGGTGCATCCATATGGTTGTTCGCAGCTTGGCGATGACCATGCGATGACCCAGAAAATCCTTAAAGGTCTGGTTAAGCATCCGAATGCAGGCGGTGTTTTGGTTATCGGTCTCGGGTGTGAAAATAATACGATGAAGTCATTCAAGGCGGTTTTAGGTGATGTGAACAATGACCGTGTGAAGTTTCTTGTTGCGCAGGAAGTCGCGGACGAAGAAGAGGCGGCGCTGGAGTTGCTCGAACAGCTGGTTGCGTATGCAGGTAGCTTCAAACGAGAACCGGTGCCGGTTTCAAAGTTGCGCATCGGTCTTAAATGCGGCGGTTCTGACGGATTTTCAGGGATCACTGCCAACCCGCTGGTCGGCGCTCTTTCCGATCTTCTGGTGCAGAGAGGCGGTACGACTGTCCTGACCGAGGTTCCGGAGATGTTCGGTGCTGAAGGGCTACTGATGAATCGTTGTGTGAATAAAGATATCTTCGAAAAAGCGGTGAAGATGATCAACGGCTTCAAGGATTATTTCCTGCGTCACAATCAGGTTGTCTACGAAAATCCGTCACCGGGCAATAAAGACGGCGGGATTACCACGCTTGAGGATAAGTCTCTCGGCTGCACCCAGAAGGGCGGCACAAGTCCTGTGGTCGATGTGCTGGCGTACGGCGACTGGCTGAAGACGCCTGGGCTGAATCTGTTGACTGGTCCGGGAAATGACATCGTTGCCGTGACGGTGCTTGCGGCGGCTGGCGCTCATATCGTGTTGTTTACGACCGGACGCGGTACACCGCTTGGCGGTCCGGTTCCGACGGTGAAGCTGTCGACCAACACTGCGCTTTCAAAGAAGAAACCGAAGTGGATCGATTTTAATGCAGGCGTTTTGCTCGAAGGTGTCTCGATGGATCAGCTTGCTACCGATTTCTTCAAGTATGTCGTCGAAGTCGCTTCGGGCAAACAAACCCGCAACGAAGAGAATGAATACCGAGAAATCGCAATCTTTAAAGATGGTGTAACGTTGTAATCTCATTTTTCTTCTTGAATAAATACCATACCTGGCGTCCTGTTGGTTTTCCGCAGGGCGCTTTTTCGTGAACTGGCGGCTGAAATCGGTTTGACAAAGATTCCTTCCTTTGGGACACTTAAGCTCTAAATGCTTTCATTCTTATATGGTGTTGCGAGTAGGAGGTGTCGGGTGAATGCTGGTATTAGTTTCTTGGTGAATAAGCACATTACCGCCTTGCTGTTGCTGTGTGTGACTGTGTCATTCCTTTTTGGGCAGCCTTCTGCACAGGCTGAAGAGAAAAGACCGGTGGTCGTTGCGTCAACGACGCAGGTTGCTGATTTTGCACGGCAAGTTTCCGGAGACCGTTGCGAGGTGCTCTGTATTCTTGCTCCGGCAGAAGATCCGCATACCTATCAGCCGACGCCCCGCGATATTGATAAGGTCTTACGGGCTGATCTCTGTTTTGAAAACGGTCTGCATCTTGAGGGAAAAAACTGGATGGGAACGCTTGCGCGTGATGCGGGAAAACCCCTAGTGACATGCACCGATGGTGTCAAGCCGATCAAAATCGAATCCGAAGGCGAAAGTATCAGCGACCCGCACGCGTGGTTTTCAACCGAAAATGCGGCGGTGTATGTGCGGAACATCACAAAAGCCTTGTGCAAACTTGATCCCTCAGGCAAAACGCAGTATGAGGCGCGCGCAGTGCTTTATCTGCAGCAACTTCGTGTTCTGGATGCATGGATCAAAGAACAGGTCGGGACAATCCCGCCGTGGAATCGCCTGCTTGTGACCAGTCACGATGCGTTCAACTATTTTTGCCGCGCATATCGTTTTAATGAAGCGAATCACTTTCTGAGCCTTGCGCCGGTCGGCTGGTCGACAGGGGCAGAGGTCGGCGGCGGAATGACTCCGGCTCGTCGCCTTGAAGTGATTCACGGCCTCAAGTCAAGCGGTGCAACGGCGGTGTTTTTTGAAACGACGGTGAATTCAAAGTTGATTCGAGAGATTGCGGCAGAAGCCGGTGTCCGGGTCGGTGGTTCGCTTTATTCCGATTCGATGGGAGAAACCGGATCGGCAGGCCAGACCTATATCGGGATGATGCGTGAGAATGTGATCCTGATTGTTGCGGCGTTGACGGCGGATAAGCCGATGCAGCAGGATATCGACGGTATTAAAAAGGTAGTTGTCGAATGATCCGGTTTGTTTTGGTGATTTTGATTTGGGTCTTTTTCGTCGGTGGGGTGTTGATGTACCTCCATCGGAAACCCCCTGTTGTCGCGGGTGTTGCTCCTACTGTCGATACACCTGCGGAAACGCCGGACGATGCGGATACGTCTGATCCAATGGAAAATCTGTTTGATGGTCATCGCGTGATTAAGGATAGAATTGTCGGCTGGCTGCGTTTGGAAGCAACTTCTGCGATGGGAACAGACCCATATGTGCTGAAATTGGGTGATGAAGAAAAACGCCCGATCATCAACGCCTTGCTTAATGGTGTTGATGTCGCATCAAGTTCAACGTTTTCTTCGGAGCATTATCAGTTTCCGTTGCCAAAGAGCTTGTGCCGCGCCGGGACAAATGAAATCGTTTTGTCGGGTACTCCGGTGCCACGCGTCAATGAAAATGGCCAACAGCTTGCTGTGGCGGTGCGGGTTTGGATTTTTCCGCCGGATGGGGATTTATTGATCATGTCGCCACAGGTGATCTGGATTCAGCCGGGAATGCGGTTGTCAGAGCGGTTGTTGTTTGAGTGGAATGGACAGAAGCAACCTGCCGTACAGGAAAACGGGGGACGCGAACATGAGTAATCCTTCATCGTTTCCTGATCCGGTTCAGACGCCTGCAATCAGGATTCAAAATTTGACTGTCAGTTATGGGCCAAAGCCTGCGCTACTAGATATCAACCTGACGATTGACCCGGGGTTGCTTGTCGGTGTGATTGGCCCGAACGGGTCGGGCAAGTCAACCTTTGTGAAGTCGATTCTCGGCTTTGTCAAACGTGATATCGGCGACGTTTATATTCAAGGGATTCCGACGGAAAAAGCGAAGGGGCTTGTCGCGTATGTTCCTCAGCGTGGTGCGGTGGATTGGGATTTCCCCATTACCGTGCGAGAGGTGGCGCTGATGGGAAGGTACGGGGATTTGCCTTGGTATCGCCAACCGTCGGGCAAGGATCATGCGATTGTGGATGATGCCCTTGAAATGGTTCGGATGCAGGAATTTTCTGACCGGCAGATCGGGCAGCTTTCCGGCGGACAGCAACAGCGAGTCTTTATGGCAAGGGCGCTGGCGCAGGGGGCGGATATCTTGTTACTGGACGAGCCGTTTGCCGGAGTTGATGCGGCGACAGAGCGCGCGATTCTTGACGTTCTCGACAGGGCAAAAGAAGCGGGCAAGACGCTGGTGGTTGTTCACCATGACCTTGCGACTGCTGCTGAGTATTTTGACCGGCTTGTTTTGATCAAACAGAGGCTCTATGCGTACGGGACGCCGGCGGAGGTGTTGCACGAGGATTTGTTGTCGGAAGTGTATGAAGGCCGTTTGCGTGTATTTGCCGACCTTGTCGGAAACCGGGGGGACAAATAATGGACTCCGGCGTTCTTGCATTTTTACACCACGCTTTTATTGAGCCGTTGCAGCAGGGGTATTTCCAGAAGGCGATGCTGGGCGGCTGTATTGTTGCGATTGTCTCGGGTGTTGTCGGCTGTCTTGTCGTGTTGAGGCGGATGTCGTTTCTGGGCGATGCGCTGTCTCATGCGATGATCGCCGGTGTTGCCGGTGGTTATCTTTTTATGAAAGTCCTTTTCGGGATTGAGGCGCATGCTCCGGCGATGCTGGTTGGGTCGGTGATTGCCGCTGTCATTACCGTGGCGCTGATCGGCTTTGTCAGCCGCGTCAGCCGCGTGAAGGAAGACGCGGCGATTGGGATTATGTATACAGGTGTTTTTGCTGCCGGTGTTGTCTTGGTCTCAATGTTTCGCAATTATATCCACATCGACATTATGCATTTTATTATGGGCGATGTCCTTGGTGTTGCGGACGCAGACCTTTTGGCAAGTGGGATCGCCGCCGCGCTGGTGTTGACTGTGATTGTGCTGTTCTTCCGCTATTTTCAACTTTCCAGTTTTGATCCGGTAATGGCTGCGTCGATTGGTTTGCCTGTGTTGCTGATTGAGTATGTGTTTACGACTTGCGTATCCCTTGTGGTTGTAAGCGCAGTCAGTATGGTCGGGGTAATCCTTGTGGTGGGGTTGCTGATCACTCCGGCAGCATCAGCGTATCTGCTGTCTGACAGGCTTGGGCGAATGATGGGCTTGTCCGCGTTGTTCGGGGTGACAAGCGTTATCGGAGGGTTGTATCTCTGCACATGGCTTGATAGCGCCGGTGGCGGGGCGATCATGCTATTCTGTACATTGCAGTTTCTGGTTGTGCTGATCGCAGCGCCCCGCTATGGGATGCTCTCGCGCTGGCTGCGGTTGCGACGGGCGATTCCGCAGTCACTGCGTGAGGATATTCTTGGTGTCGTTTTGAAAAAAGAAACGGCTGCACTTGCTACGATTTTACATGAACTCGGAGACCCTGCTAAAACACGACGCGGTGTGTTGACGCTGGCTGATGAGGGGTATTTGTCACTTGAACAGGATATGTATTCACTAACGGAGAGTGGGCGCAAAGAGGCTGACCGTATCCGTCGCGCACATCGGATTTGGGAGGCGTATCTGCAGCATGTCGGCACGCCTGCGGAGCAGATCCACGGGCGTGCGCATGAGCTTGAACACGTTGGAGGCATCGCGACGGTTTCATATCTGGATGATCTTCTTGGACATCCAGACAAGGATCCTCATGGGCAACCAATTCCGCAGGATCCTGCCCTGATGCAACCGGGAGCGGACGTTGCGCTTAGTCTACTGAGAGACGGGCAGAGCGGTGTTGTTTCATCAATCGGAAGTGCGGTGGACGGTACGGCATTGAAAGCCGGTGATTCTGTTCGTATTCGTAAGCGAGACGGGCAGGGCAGGTGGGTTGTTCTTGATGAGAGCGGTACGGAAAAGTCATTCGATCATAAATCCGCCGATACGGTTATAATCCGCCTTGATCGATAAACGGTTTATTCGGATTCGTTATGAGTAGTGAAAAACTTTGATGATTTGGATAAATCTTATGTGGTGACTGATGGTTATTTTATTCCTACTAAAAATGATCCAACTTTCAGATTTAGAA
Source organism: bacterium (assembly GCA_003249795.1). Taxonomy (GTDB): domain Bacteria; phylum Planctomycetota; class SZUA-567; order SZUA-567; family SZUA-567; genus SZUA-567. Next base: position 5,538 of record QKHZ01000016.1, read on the forward strand.
TTTGCATGTCGTCAGAATCCCGATAAAGTCAGAATAATATAGTTTTTATTTAATTTCGACGTTTTTATGGCGAAATTGATACGTGGTTTTGATTTGAGCGCAAATTACATTCAATAGGAGTTTTTTGTATGAAACCCGCATGGCTTTCCGATGCAGTCCTCTACCAAATTTATCCGCAGTCCTTTCAGGATACCAATGGCGATGGGATCGGCGACTTTCAGGGGATCATCAAACGCCTTGACTATATCCGCTCCATTGGTGTGAACACGCTTTGGCTGAATCCTTGCTTTGATTCGCCGTTTGGTGATGCAGGCTATGACGTTCGTGATTTTTACAAAGTCGCTCCAAGGTATGGAACCGAGGCTGATCTTGTTCAGCTATTTGAAGAAGCACATCTGCGCGGCATGCATGTCATCCTTGATCTTGTCGCCGGACATACATCAATGGATAATGAGTGGTTCAAGGCTGAAGCGGCAGATCCGAAGAATCCGAATTCAAATCGTTATATCTGGAAGAACCGTGACTTCGATCCGTCAAAGGGTCCGGACAAAGAGGATTTTGTCGCGAACTTTTTCTGGTATCAGCCAGCGCTGAATTACGGCTATGTGAATCCGACAGAGCCGTGGCAGGATCCTATGGATGCGCCGGGGCCGATGAAAAACCGGCAGGAAATGAAGGATATTATCGACTATTGGCTTTCCCGTGGTTGCGATGGTTTTCGTGTTGATATGGCGGCGTCTCTGATTAAGTTTGGACCCGATGATGGTGAAGCAAGGCTGGAGGCGATGCACGCGTTCTGGCAGGAGATGCGCCAGTGGCAGGAATCCAAATATCCTGAAAGCGTTCTTGTTGCCGAATGGAGTAACCCCGCACAGGCGATTGCGGCAGGATTTCATCTGGACTTCATGATGCACTTTAATGCACCGGGTTATCCGTCGTTGTTCTTTAATGGTGTTGGCGCGATTCCGGATAAGGAAGGCCCCTGCTATTTCGATGCCGATGGTCAGGGGGATCCGCATTTTTTTATGACGGAATATAAACGGCATCTTGATGCGATGGACGGCAAAGGCTATGTGTCGCTTCCTACGGCGAATCATGACTTCCAGCGCCCGCGTTGCGGCAAGCGCGGCTGGGAAGGGCTGCGGCCCGTGTGGGTGTTCTTGATGACGCAGGCGGGGTTGCCGACAATTTACTACGGCGATGAAATCGGCATGCGCTATGATGAAACAACGCCTGCCAAAGAAGGCAGCACTCTGACAGGAATTCTTCCAGCTAATGCAGGGGCTGCAAATGGGGAACGCTCCGGTACGCGTACGCCGATGCAGTGGGACTCGACGAAAAATGACGGGTTCTCGATTGCTGATGCCGACCAATTGTATTTGCCGGTGGATGCTGATCCCGACCGGCCGAATGTTGAAAAACAGGAGAATGATTCCGGATCAATTCTGAACTTTGCCCGTAAGCTTTTGAAAATCCGCTCAGAGCATCGTTCGCTTGGCGCCGATGCCAGTTACCGCTATGTTGATGTGGATGGCGCAGCCTATCCGCTAGTAATTGAACGTCAGAGTGAGAATGAGCGTTGTCTGATAGTCGTAAATCCATCGCGCGAGAGCCTGACGGTCATTGTTCCGGTAGCAACAACACAGGCGAAAACGATCTTGACTGGAGGATGTGGTCTTTGGTTTCAGGATACGGGGGTGAAGGTGACTGTTTCCGCATTCGGGTACGGCATTTTCTTGCTTGATTGATGAATTGATATCTTATCCGCAAATTGAATATGCGTGACTTATGCTTTTGTCATGTGGTTGTGAACGCTGTCGTGTGAGTCAGATCTGGCTGACGAGAGTGGCAACCTCTTCATCAGAGGGATAGATACCGGTTACCATGTCACCGTCGCTTTTGAGCAGGCCGACCTCGTTCAGTTCATGGATCGCCCGGTCAAGCAGTACCCGGCTGGTTCCCAAGTGTCCAAGCAGCTGTGTTTGCGAAAGTGGGACTCCCCAGCGCAGGCGGATAAACCGGATGATCTGCCTGTGGAGGCTACTTGAAGAGATGAGTTTCTGGATTTCATCCAGCTGACGCTGTGCAACCAATCCCCGTAGCGCATTGCCATCGGCGGTGGCAACCTGCAGGAACTGAATTCCCATTCCCGATCCCGGTTCAATCCAGCGGACAATGCCGACAACATCAAGCCGTACCTTTTGCGGGTCGACTTCAAATTGCAGTCGGACAAACGATCCTTCGGATAGCGGTGCCGGAGTCGGAACAAACGCACCGTTTTCACTGATGTCGGAGATCTTGCCCATCAGCGTCTTGGCTGTTGATGCATTTGTGCGCTGCTCGGCAACGACGACGCGCATGGTTGTCGGGAATCGCCTGTAGCGTCTCCGGTCTGCAGGCGGTAGTACCGGTTTTTCTGTTGAGGGATTGACCTGTTTGCACTGTTTCAGAAGCGGCAACGCGTCAGCTGCCGTTTGCGAATGGATCTCCGGATTTTGCCCGCTCAGCGTCGTCACCAGCCATTTCAGCTGCGGCATCAGGTCAGCGGTGGCCATTGCATTGCCTGTCGCCAGAAACGTGAGAATGCGGCCGACCATATAAATGTCCGACTCCTGAGGCGAGAGCTGCATTTGTTCTGGCGGGAAAAAGGCTTGGGCTGTTTCTGTTCGCCCAGTTGCTCGACCTGTAAAGTCACTGCCGAAATCACTCAGGCAGAGTGAGCCGTCTTTCTGGAACAGCACATTGCCCGGATGTAAATTGCCGTGGGGAAGTCCGTTTTCATGCGCCGCTTTCAGCGGCAACAGGATATCGCTTGCCGATTGTAGCAGCGAGTCGAGACTTGCGATTTTCCCCCCGAGTCCCCAGACCGGAATTCCTTCGACCAGCTTGCATACGAGGATTGTTGTCTCTTCCGTTTCGACAATATCATAAACAGGGACAATGCCGGGATGAACCAGCATCGCCATCTGTCTGCCGTTATTGCGGAACTTCTGGCGGATCGTATCATGTGCGGCAAGCTCGGGTCGTAGAACCTTGAGTGCAACCTTCCTGTGCAGGCACATCTGTTCTCCGGACAACAGGATAGTGTGTGGCCCTTCTGCGACAGGCTCGATGATGCGCAGGTCATGAATGACTTGTCCCGGTGTGAGGTTCATCCGCGTACCTCCCCGGTTTGTTCAGAGTGGCCGATGACGTGAAGAATAATCTCAATCTCGGCAGTTGAGCGGTGGAGCTTGCGTGCGATTTCCTGAAGCTGCATTCCCTGTCCGCGTAAAGCATCGACTTCATCGTGCAAGTCGCTCCACCCTTCAGGACGCGCTTTGCGTTTATTTTCTGAGTTGCTTGCATCATTCTTCTGGTTGTTCTCGTGCCCAGAGCTTGATCCTGTTTTCAACGGGTTTTCATGGGCAGGCTGCGTATGTGTTGTGTTTATATGATTATTTTCCGTAGCCAAAACGGTTGATTTTTCGGATTGAACGGTTTTCTTGTGGCTGCGGTCGTCGGGGCGGACGGGATTGTCTTGGGTTATATAAGCCGATTCAAGCTGGTCAAGGAGTGTCTGCAGGCGAGTTGCCTGCTCATCTGCGTCTTTGACAAGTTTATTCAGCAGCCTGACTTTTGTATCAACCTGTGCGCTGATTTCTCGGCCTGTCTCCAGAAGTTCAACCAATGCGCGATCCGTTGTTTCCCGAATGCGCAGATCTGGTGCCCGTCCCAGGTCAGAGGGACGAGACTCCAGTTGCTTGAGTTGTCGGTTGCGCCGGATCAGGTAAGGGGCAATCAGCGAAAGAGCTACCACCATAAAAAACAGCACTATCCAGATAAAATCCACCCCGCCTTGTACCTGTGTTTCAGGATTCATCTGTCGCCTCCCCAGTCGTTGGGGCGGATGCCGCGGGGTGACGTTGTTTGTTTGCGACAGCGGCGTATAGTGACCAGATTGTCGTCGCTGCTCGTGTACGGCAGGCTTTGAAGACGTTTTGAGCCCGTTCTTCCTGACCGGTCATACGTAAGGAAAGGGCAAGGCTTAGCATGACCGGACTGTTGGCCGGCGCATTTTTTGCTGCTATTGCCAGATGCCGGATTGCATCGTCCTTTTTGTCCTGTACCCAGAAAACTGCGGCCAATCGGTAACGCAGCAATGGGTCGTCTGATGCCGTACTGACTTGTTTTTCCATCCTTTTTGCGACCAGTTCCAATGCGCTGACAGAAAGACCGTGCAGTTCCTGAGGGACGATCAGTCCTTCACTCAGGTTTGGTCCGACATGTTTCATGAAGAACGAGATGTGCTGGGAATCCAGACCGCCAATTCTGCCTTGCCCGCACTGGGTCAACCATAGCCGGTAGTCGCTCTGAAACTCTTTTTGAAAAACTTTCCCGCAAAATGAGTTTTCATACGCAGCACGGAGTGTACCGTCTTTCTGAAGACTGTCAGTCAACATCCTGAAATTGGCGAATGCGTTGGCAACACAGTCTGCCTGTGTATCAACCGGATGAAGCGCAACGACGAGACTGTCACGGTCCCATTCAAAAAATCCGCGGCCTTTGTATGGGGCAATCAGTACGACAGGATCTTCAATCAGTTCCCTGTCACAGGCGCGTGCGAGTTCAAGGCAGTGCCGTGTATCTGTCTTGGTGACGCGCGGTGTGTCATCCGTCATAACGACGGATGTTCTTGCGATGCCCCCGGCAAGTGCTCCCAGCGGAAACAGTGTCTTGACAAAGTGGATTTCGCTGATCAGGTATTCTTCGCGCTTTTCTTTCATTCTCAAGTCAAATGAGCGCATGAGTGCGCTGCTGGACGGATCTGCTGTTGCCGATTGCGCGACTTTATAAGTGTCTTTCCATTGCTGTGCGTAGAGATCCTCAAGGACGTCAAACAGTTTTTGGGTTGCAGAGTCTGAGACAAGTGTACGTGCCTTGCGGATGATCTGTTGCCTGAGCTTTCTGAGACGGTTTCTGTGGACGAACGCATGGCGGTCATTGCTTTGCAATAGCGCGATACTTGCGTCCACGAGCTGATCGGCAAGCTGCCCGCTGATCATGAACTCGGCAACCTGCGGCGTAATTCCCGGAAGGCGTTTGAATAATGGAGCCAGTTTTGACAGGATTTTTTCACGTGCCTGCCGCTCGGATGCGCCAAGGGCTGGCATGATTCCTGATGTCGCGTTTTCATTGACCCGCTCTGTCAGGCAGAACTTATGATAGCGGTCTTCAAGCCACTCCGATAAATAGAAGTGTCCGGTTGGTCCCGGTGTGGATATTTCGTCCAGTAGCCGCTGGCGCAGGGCAGGGCCGTCGGCTTCGATCAGGCGGTAATCCAGAAGTCCCATGTCGATGATAAGGCGCTCGTCATCAGAAAAATCGAGTGTTTCTCGGATCGGATCGATTTTCTCCCGCAGGAGCCACTCAACGTTTTTCCAGTAGAGAGAATCAAGTTTGGTGCGGATACGGTTTAATTGCGTTGCCTGTTTGTTCTCACCGGATTTGTCCCGTGCAGCCAGATATTCCTCAACGAGTTCGTTGAGGTCAACCTGCATGGCGTTCAGGGTGGTGGAGTCCTTCATTGCCTCGTTTTATCCTGTATC
>QKHZ01000252.1 GCA_003249795.1 bacterium
TCGGGTCAAAAAGCGGCTTGCGACGACGTGCTTTCCGCTGTCGGGAAGAAGGGGCCAGCCATGAAACACCGCGGGATACACGCATTTGCGTCCCCATCTGGTTCTGTTTGTCAAATAAAGAGTTACGCCTATCTGCCCGTCCGGTTCTTCCGGATTTGTTGTTTCCAGTCTTCAAACGATGTCTTTTTGAGTTTGGCCTCCCTCAATTCTTCACGCGCGGTGCGGTAGAGCTCGGCCTTTCTCTTCTGTAATAATAACTTCAAATCATAGTCTTGCAAACCAAGACGGTTGCCCATTTGCTGAAGAAGACGCGCTTCTTCTCTTTGAATTTTTCCATCGGCAAGCGCGATGTCCGCCATCGTGGTGAGCCATTTTCGTGCCTGTTCATTATTCTCCGGTTGTGGCGGTTGCAGGTTTCCGCACCGGGAGGCATCGATCAGTGTTTCGACGGATTCAGGGGGAAGGCCGAACTTTAGAGCCAGTTTTTGAAGCTGTTGAGTTTCTTCTACTGTAACCTCACCGTCAGCCAGAACCATCGCGGTTGCCCACGAGAGCATTCCCTGTGCGGCAGGCAGGCCTTTGCCGATGCCGAAATCCTGTTCGTGTTTTTCAGACGCACGAAGCAGTGAGACCAGATGAGTCGTGCGCTCGTCTGACCACGGTAAGGCCTGCGCGAGTAACCAGTCGCGTTTTTCATCTTTGAGCGGTTCGCCGCAATAGACACACATTCCGTTTGCATCACTCTCCTCGGGAGCGCCGCAGTGGGGGCAGTGGGCTGAGGAAAATCCTTTCGCGGATTCTGACGATGCGCCGTGCGTGCGTTCCAGTATGAAGATGTAGCGTGCCTGAATCGCATTACCTTGCCAGCGTTTGTGTACGCCGTCCTGCACACGGAATTCTCGGCCTGCCCAGCTGACTTCGACCAACGCGCGGTCAACGTCTTTTTCTGTGAGAAATCCAAGGGTGCGGATTCCACCGACAGCACACTCACCGTAATACCAGCGGTTGCCGTCGGGACGAACCATCTTTTTGAGCGACTCGGTTTCGTATGCAAGACACGGCTCGGTGACAAAGGAGCGCAGCAGCTTCGTGTTGCCAGCCCGGTAAGACATCCGCTGCCGCCAGAACATGACCGAGACTTTGTCTTCAAGCTGCTGGACGGAAAAGTCCGGATCGCTTTTGCGGATCGTGTCGGCGCCGGTGGCGTCTTCCTGACTGCTGCCTTCCCACTCCATCGCCTGCGTGATTTCACACAAGACCCAATCGTGCTCACCGCTGCGCAGGAGCGCACCGCAGTACGGGCAATCCGCGTGCTGGCCCTGATGCTGTGCGTCGCCGGAAGTGTCGTTGAGTGCTGCGCCGCAGTTGGGGCAGTGACCTTCAAGAAGCCCCTGGGGATTTCCCGCAGATTTTGTCACGGCTCCTTGTCTGCGCAGGAATGTCCAGTACTCGGTAAAATATTCAGGCTGGCGCGATCCGGAGAGGTATTCGCCGTCCGAGAGGCTGACCCGGTAGTCAATCGCGTTGGCGGTAATCCCGACGGTGACAGATTGAAAACCGCCGCCGGTTGAGAAATCTTCCAACCAGAGATTGCTGATCGTAATCTCTTCCATCTGGTCGTGGTAGCCGAGGTCTTTCTGCTCCTGCAATTGCAGTTGAAACCGCTCGTACACACCGTCGGAGAGAAAGATTCGCGCAGCGGTAAGGTCTTGCTGGCACCACCCGTTCTGGATCTTCAGAAAGCCGGAGTGGACGCGGTTCATGAAAATTCTTGTCTGGAAGGCCGGGTCAACCGCCTGCAGGTTTCCCAGTACGTTATCATGTTTCATGAATCCGCGGAACTGCTTTGCCTGATGGATGGTGTGTCCCTGATAGGCGCTGTAGCCTTGTCGTTTTGCAAGGATCAAAAAAGCCGTCACGATAATCAGCAACGGAATGCCGACGGCCGGATAGCGGACGATGAGTTGGATCAGCAGGTAGAACAGCATGCCGTCTCCGCCACCACCACCTCCGCCGCTAAAGCCGCCACCTCCTCCACTACTGCCGCCACCATAGCCACCTCCACCGCCGGCACGGGCGAAGGCGTCTGCTGCGATCAGCATTCCTAATGCAAGCAGGCAAAAGCTGCGTGAAAACAGAAGACGCCGACAGCGTGAAAAGAAGGGTTGCTTCATTCCAAATCCTTTTGCGGATGATTTCATGTGATTCACCGTGCCATGGTGACAGGTAAAAATGATAACGGCTTTTAACTCTTACCGCATGGGAAAAATTGGTGCGCGGGACGTGAATTGCAAATTCGGCTTCGTATCTCAAATTTTGAGCAAAAAAAATAATTCCACGATTGAGTGGGATTGCTTGATATTTTGACAAAATCCGATTGTTTTGTAGACTGTTCGGTCATTATTCATACGCGGGTGTATATTGTGCTGTCTGTTTCTACAGCATGCGGAATGATTTTTTAATATTTATCTGAAAACGCATTGCGCCAACCAAAACTTTTCGTATTCTAATATCCAACTCAGACAGACAGTAAAGGCGGCTGCCGTATGCGTTATACGATTCTGTCAGACAGACACGCCCATGCACCTGATTTGAAAACTGAGCATGGGTTGTCAATTCTGATTGAACATGACGGATCAACAATCCTCTTCGACACGGGCAATACCGATGTCGCTCTTTCAAATGCAAAACAACTGGGCATTTCATTTGACCAATTGACTGCGGTTGTTCTCAGTCACGGTCATTATGATCATACCGGTGGCTTGGTGCATTTTGATTCCGTGATTCCGGAGTCTGTGCCGATCTACGCGCACCGGGATGTTTTGTTGACCCGCTATAGCCGTCATGCAGACGGTTCGATCCATGAGATCGGAATGCCGCCTGAATCCCGTGATGTGATCAAACATCGGAAGAAGGATATGGTCTGGGTGTCGCGGAGTTGTGAAATCGCAGCTGGTATTTGGCTGACCGGGCCGATCATGCACTTAAGCCCGTTTGAAGATACAGGCGGAGACTTCTGGCTGGATGAGGCGTGCTCGAAGCCGGACCGTCTGGATGATGACCTCGCGCTCTGGATTCGCGAACCCAAGGGGATTACCGTCTTCTGCGGATGCGCACACGCCGGGGTTGTCAATACGATCGCGATGATCCGGATTCGCAATCCCCATACTCCGATTTGTGCTGTCATTGGCGGTATGCATTTGAAAAATGCCAGTCCGACGCGCTTGCAGGCGACGATTTCTTATTTGGAGTCATGCGGGGTGGATGAACTGCGGCCGCTTCACTGCTCAGGCGATATGATTCAAGGCTGGAACGACGGACATCGTCTCTGGGAATAAGTGTTTTTCAGCTTGTTTCTTGCCGAAAATATTCGCAGTTCTCTTTCTCTTGTTTCCCGTGAATTTTGTCTTGCGCTTGGTCATCACGGTGCCGCCCGCGCTCAGAGTGTCCTGACTTCTACCGGTTCCGGGACAAGGTGCCGGTCGAGGATCGTGACCTTCCGCAAAAAAATCCCCGCGATAATTCCAACGGCAATCGCAGCAGCAATGGTTCCTTCCCGGACGCCTTGCAGTGATGCGCAATAGACAAATGAAATCAGGACGGAGATAGCAACCAGTGAGGCGTCAACAATGACCTTGTTTCTGGAGAAGTGGATTCCGGTTACTGTCGTCAGAGCCGAGACAAATCCCTCACCCGGAAGCATAGCGACATCCGCTTTGACTTCGCAGAAGACACCGAATCCCAGCAGGATCAAGCTGAATACGCACAAGCCGCAGCGTTCGGCATAGGTCTGTGCTGCGTACCCGCTCAGCAGGAACATGAACAGATCGATCATGTAGCCGAATGCGATTCCAACCGGAAGCTGCAAAAGCTGAACTTTCGGAAACCGGCGCCGTAGCAAAACGAGTTGAAACGCCATCAGAATAAAGTGCATGATGATGGTTAATTCGCCGATAGTGAAGTCCGTGATCAGGCTGACGACGTACGGGACGCTTGAGATCGGCGATACTCCGAGATTTGACTTGACGGCAACGGCAACGCCGAGAGCCATGGCCAGCAGTCCGATGAAAAGGAGGAAGAAACGGCGCCCCAGGTGTGTACGATTCAGTTGTTTCATAGTCATGTATCCGCAAACCCTCACGCCAGCGAACAACTCCAGCGTGTTTATTTACATAATGATATGCACGCATTTACCGGTGTAAAGAGGCAATTTTGAGAATATGAATGGAATGACGGAAGGGATAAGGCTAGTTTTTACGAAGAATATTTTCCAGCATTGTATCAAGTGACGCATAATGGTTACTCGCTGTTGCATCTGTTTGCGGGCGTTTCCACAAAACAATCTGGCAACCGGTTTGTCTGGCAGCATCCAGTTTCTGCTGCAGGCCACCGGCACTTCCACCATCTTTGGTGACGATGACACCGGCGCCAAACTTTTTCAGCATCGCAATGTTTTGCCCGAATGAAAACGGTCCTTGTTCGGCGACAATGTCGTGGTCTGAGAGTCCCGCAGCGCGGCAGGCCTGAAGTGACGCCTCCGCAGGAAGGACGCGTGCCACACACCGGATGTCTGCTTTCTGTGCTGCCGCAGCAAAGACCGCGACGGCATTTGCACCGGTTGTCAGAAAGATTGTTTTGCGGAATGAGCAGGCAATTCGCGCGGCCTCATCTGCATCATTTGCAATGTGGAGGTGCGTGTGTCCATCTGCTTCCTCTGTCGTGCTGGCATCTGGTTTTATCGCCGACGCCGGACGTTCATACCGGAAGTAATCCACACCTGCGTCCCTCGCTGCCTGCTCCGCGTTTTGCGAGACGACACCTGCGTATGGATGGGTAATATCGACGACGGCTTCGATGTGTTGTTTACAGATTAATTCACGCATCGCAGTCTGATCCAGTTTTCCGACTACACGCTCAAGGGCAGGGGAGTCAGGTAGGGAAAGCGGGTAGTCGGTTGCTGTGCAGACAACAACAGAGCATTCGGCTTGCAGAAGCCGCCGTGCAGTCTCTTCGCTTTCGGCTGTTCCGGCAAAAAGAAGAATCCGCATCAATATCCCCGCGGGGTGATAAACCGTCCGTTCTCGATTCGGGAGGTTGAGTTGCCCAGAATCACAATCGACTTCATTGTGACGTCCTCGGGCTGCAATTCACCCAGAGTCGTGATTTTGATCGTTTCGTCATCCTGCGCCATTGCCGTAGCAATTCCGACAGGAGTTTCCGGATCGCGCATCTCACGCGCCATCTGCAGCGTCTGGTCGAAGGGGTCTGTACGGGTATGGCTGCGCGGATTGTACAGGGCAATGACAAAGTCTGCTGCCAGTGCCGCTTCAACGCGTTTGCGGATTGTGTCCCACGGCACGAGCAGGTCGGAGAGGCTGATGGTTACATAATCGAGCATCAGCGGCGATCCCATTCGTGCAGCAGCAGCGCACGCGGCGGTGACTCCCGCGACGACATTGATCTTCGTGTTTTTGCCAAGGGGGGTGTCATCGTTTGCCATCTGCAGGGCGAGGCCTGCCATGCCGTAGATGCCCGCGTCGCCTGACGAGACCAGCGCGACGGTATGGCCTTCGTCGGAAAGGCGTAGTGCCTCTTCCACGCGCGTGCGCTCTTCTTTCATGCCGGAGACGACGCGGTCTTTGCCTTCAAGAAGATCAGCGATGCGGTCAAGGTAGGGACGGTAGCCGACAACGATGTCGCTGCAAAGGATTGCCTCTTCTGCGCGGCGCGTGCGGTCGGCTTCACCACCCGGGCCAAACCCTACCACATGCAGCGTTCCCTTGCCAGTGCGACCGTGACTCCGTTTTTCGCTTTGCGAGGACATATTAACTCCGTTCTGCTTCCAGCCAGCAGCGCGCACGGTTCTGCGACTGCCGGTAAATTAACCTTTTCCTGAACAAATGACGATTCTGTAATCTCGCGCGTGCATCCGCGAATTGCATCGTGTGCGATGATCCGCAAAGGAATGCCGAGGGCGGTTGCTGCCTGAACCAGACCCGGTTCGTCCTTTTTGATTTCTGCAGTTGCCAGATACCTGACATCTTCTGTCGCGAAGCCGGACTCATCCAGCACTTCGAGAATAAACGATTCGATTTCCGCCGCCGGTGTGTCTTTGCGGCAGCCGACTCCGACGATGATTGTTTTCTCCGCTTCGGTTGTTGTGGTGATGATCGGCTCTGCGCCGATGGTGTTGGCGATGTGCAGGCAGAGGTCGTTGGCACCGCCCTCGTGTCCGCTAAGCAGGCTCGTAACCCAGCGTCCGGCAACGTCGACAACGGCAATTGCCGGATCTGACAGTTTGTGCACGATATGCGGGGCGAGTGCGCGAACCGCCACTCCGCACGGAAGAATATATACAAACTGCTTCGTCGTGGAAAATAGTTCGGCCGTCAACTCTGTCACTCGCGAAAACGCTTTGTGCGGAAAGGGACAGTCGCTTGTCGCAATTTCGTGGACATATAGCTGCGCATTCGTAAGCGCTGCGGCGATTGCGTTGCCGATTACGGCGCCGCGTGCGCTGAGGCTGATGATTGCCGTCGGGCGGTGGATGACATCGTGCATTGGCCTGCCTATTCCTTTCCGCCGGTCGCTGGGCAGTCGCCGTCTGTATTCGCTTCGCGGTAACCGTGTGTGAAGGATGCGTCATACAGTTTCGAGACTGCTCCCTTTTTTGCCAGTGCTCGGCCGACCAGAATCAGCGCGGTGCGCTCGTATCCTTTTGCCTGTTGCGGCAGCGTTGAGAGTGTTGCGGAAATTGCGACCTGATCCGGCCATGAGGCGTGATAGACCAGCGCGGCCGGACAGTCTTCGCCGTAAAACGGGCTGAGGCGTTTACAGACTTCGTCCAGTTTGCCTGCGCTGAGAAAGAGGCAGAGTGTTGCGCCGATGGCCGCGAGATTCTCAAGCTCTTCTGTTTCCGGCAGAGGAGTCCGTCCTGATGTGCGCGAGAGGATCACCGTCTGTGTTTCTTCCGGCAACGTCAGCTCAACTTTCAGCGCGGCGGCGGCGGCCTGAAACGAGCTGATGCCGGGGACGACTTCGTACGGGATGTTGAGTTCGTCAAGCCTGTCCATCTGCTCGGCAATCGCACCGTAGATTGCAGGTTCGCCTGTATGCAGGCGGACAACGTCGATGTTTTTCTTCGTGCAGTCTGCGATGACGTCGGTCGTTTCGTCGAGCGTCATTTTCGCAGAGTCATGGATGTCACACTCTTGGGGCAGCAGCGTCAGGATCTGCGGGTGTATGAGGCTTCCTGCCCAGATGCAACAGCGTGCCGACTGCAGCAATCTCGCTGCTTTTTGTGTGAGAAGTTCCGGATCACCCGGACCCGCACCGACAAACCACACGCTCATGTTGTTCCTTTCGTAACCGTATTTCAACCGGATTCTGGTTGGCTTTCAGGTTGCTGAATCTGAGCCTGAATCCTTTTTCCATAAAAGAAGAATGGTTCTGTTCTGCGCAAAGGCTGACGATTCGCCTGCACTGTTCGGATGATTGCTCTGCAAGACAGATTCATCAATAGGCAAAATTGTTTCACTTTGAAGTGTCACATCATGGCAGAGCCAGACCGCGTGCGTTGTTAGCAATTTTTTCGCGCAATCATATAACCACATCGCCGACTCCTTGCCGCCGCCAAGGATTGCAACGGCCGTTTCATCAGTAAGTGCGTCGTGTGAGACCGACGGGTTGCGGCCGTGTACGGAGACAATTCGCGCTTCCTGCCAAGGTAGTCCGATTGCGGAAAACGCAGCCTGCACCGAGCTGACTCCGGCAATAACGCGGCAGCGGCTAGCACCGAAGTGATTGAGCAGCATTCGCGCGAAACTGTAACACCCCGGATCGCCTGTGACAAGGATTGCGACGATGTTTTTCTCTGCAGCCGCCGCAATCTGTCCGAGGTCGTCTTTATGAAATGTTTCAAGCGGGACGCGTTTGGCGGCAGGTAAATCTGTTTGCTCAAACAATTCGAACAGCCGTGCTGCGCCGAAGACGGTTTGGGCAGCTCGGACGGCGTTCAGTGCTGCAAGGGTCAGGTAGTCTTTGCCGCCTGGGCCGCAGCCGACGATCATGATTTTTTTCTCACACGAGTTGCTCGTCATTTAGTTATCCATTCCTGCGTTTTGTGCTTCCGGATGATAGCCGATCCGGTTTTCTTTCATGTCAAACAGTGCAACCGCTACATGGCGATGATAACGATTGAAAATCGCCAGTGCAATCCTTCTTGCGAGTTCATCGCCTAAAATGGATCTCTTTTCCGGTGAAAGCGATTGGATGATTGCCTCAACTGTTTCGCCTTCATTTTGAGTTGCATTGTCTTTGAGTCCGCAATCATGAGCACATTGCGAAACGACCGGAACGGCTGACCCCGAGTGTGCCGAGTGCGTATCCCATTCGTTGTTGATCAGTTTCGCAAGTTTGCCCGGATGTCCTGCAACGATGATGTGTTCAAAACCGCGTCCCTCGCGCGTCGCTTCTTCGAGGGCGATGCCCCACGCGTTACTGACTTCAGCCAGTTCGTTATCGGCAATCGGGCGGATGTTCGGGTCTTTTTCTGCAGCGCGCGCGCCGATATGACCGGGAACAAGGACAAGTCGTTTAACTTTTTCGCCATCTGCCACGCGGATCGAGCAGCGGACGGTCTCTTCAATCGCTTCATGAGAAAATGGCCGCACGCGTCCGGTTGTGCCGAGAATCGACAGCCCGCCGACGACACCAAGGCGTGGGTTGAATGTTTTTCGCGCAAGCTCTTCGCCATTGTCGATGCCGACGGTGAGGCAGACTGTTAAGCCTGTCGCGCTGCGGACGGCGTTATAAATCATTTTTCGCGGAACAGGATTGACCGCCGGTTCACCGCATGCAATGGATAGTCCGGGTTTGGTGACGGTGCCGACACCGGAGCCTGCCAGTAAAAAACAGCGATTGCCGATTTCAACGGCATTCTTGGGCTGTGTGATCAGATGCGCCGGATTTGTCTCTCCGTTGTCAAACGCGTCAACCCGCACGCGGACAAGGCAACCGTCAGTGATGTCGGGATCGTCGCCGGAGTCTTTGAGCACTCCCGCTTCTGCCGAAAAAATCGGATGATGTTGCATGTATGAGCCGGAATATTGCGGTGGTTGAAGCAGACGCGCGAAAACGGTTTTGACCGAAACCGAACTGCCGTCGGGAAGAATCAAGTCGACAACATAGGGGAAATACGCGTCGTTCTCCGCTGAGGCGGAGAGTAGCGTTGCCGCTGCATAAGCGGCTGCGGCTGCACACGTACCGGTTGTGATTCCCTGCCGCAGTTCTTCGCTCAAATGGAAGCCTTTCCAACGTTACGAATCAGAACTGCAAGGGCGTTGAGTGTTGCCGCCGCCGCAGGGCTTCCGCCGCGCATTGAGATATTGGTGATGTACGGGATGTCGTTGCAGGCCGCGAGTGCCGACTTGGACTCGCGCGCCCCGACAAAGCCGACCGGAAGTCCTACGACGAGTGCTGGCCGGACGCCTTCCTCTTTCCAGAGCCGCATGACCTCCCAGAGCGCGGTCGGTGCGTTGCCGATGGCAATGATGGCGCCGTTCATTTTTTCAGCCAGTGTGCGCATACTGGCGACGGCGCGGGTGGTGCCTTCCTGTTTTGCCCGCGCAGCTACGTCAGGATCGCGCATCAGGCAGATGAGTTCGGATTCGGTTTTGGTTACGCCGGAAAGAAGGATTGTGCTATCGCATATGATCGGAGCCTTGCATTTCAGCGCACGGATTCCGCAGGCGACAGCCTCCGGATGAATGCGCAACGTTTCTGCGAAACTGAAATCTGCTGTTGAGTGAATGATCCTGCGCACGATGCTGCGTGAAGGTTCTTGCCAGTCAGTATGCGCGAGCCGCTGTTCGATCATCTCGTGGCTGCGTTTTTCAATTTCATCGCCCAATTCAGGCAACTCGTCAATGAGCGCAACTTCACGTTCAATCCGTTCGACAAGAAGGTCTTCTAACCGCATGTCATTTTCAAGTCCCGGCAGAACCGTGATCCTGATCGCGAGGCGTTGCGCGCATTCTGCTGCAAGTTTCGGCAGGTCTTCGCGGACGTGGTTTCCGTTTTGTAAAAAGTACGGAAGCAGCAAGATTTCCTGCACGCCGTCAGCGGCGATCGTAACGATCGCGTCAGTGACTGCAGGACTGCCAAATGACAAAAACGCGGCTTCGACTCGTGTTGCCGGAAAAATACGGGAACGCACCTGCACGACGAGTTTGGCCGCATTGGCGTTTGCCTCCTCTTCCCGGCTTCCGTGGATAACGACAATCACGGCGCGTTGTTCAGCCATTTTTCGAGTCCTTCCTTTTATTGATCGATAGCAGTTTATCTGTCTGCAGCGGCGCACCATCGGACGAAGGCGGCGGTGCTTTCGGGGTGTGCCGCCCAATGAAGGTGTACGTATCCGGCCAGAATGTTTTCTGAAAAATAACCTTCCGGTGTTGGTTCACTTTGTCTGCGGTAATTCACGTCATAAATCGTTTGCCACGGCGGGCTGCTAAGCCAGTGTGAAATCTCAGAGTAATGAAATTCATGTCCGCGCAATGTTGTGCCAGCGTTTCCCCAGGGTCCCGGTGCGCACAAATGCACTTCTGCAAAGCCAAGTCGTTTTCGTTTTTCGCACATCGCAATCGCAACGGGAATCACCCCGCACATTTCATGCCGGTTGGCGTCGCTGTCAATGACGTGATCGGCAAGGTACATGAATCCGCCGCATTCAGCGTAGATGCGTTTGCCGCTTGCCGCAAATAAGTGGATTTGAGTGCGGATGGCTTTGTTTTCGGATAGTTGTTTTGCAAAAACCTCCGGATAGCCGCCGCCGAAGTAGATCGCATCGAGTCTGTCTGGCAGTTCACTGTCATGCAATGGCGAAAATTCGACTAACTCCGCTCCCGCATTTTTCAACGCACGTAAGTTGTCAGGATAATAAAACTGAAACGCCTCGTCTTTTGCGATGCCAATTCTCGCGATCATCTTTGTTGCTGTGGTTTTCAATGAGGCAAAATCTGAAGGCTCGTCGCGCACGGTCAATTTTTGTAATAATGAAAAATCAATTGCCTGCTCACATGCGTCGGCCATTGCATTCAGAATTGTTTCAAGATCTCCCGCTTCCGTTGCCTGGACAAGGCCGAGGTGGCGGCTGGCGAGTGTCGGAAACGCGCCCCGCTTGATCGCGCCGATAAGCGGCGGAAGACCGGCGCTTTCGAGTGCATCGCGGACAAGTTCGGCGTGGCGGTCTGAGCCGAGGCGGTTTGCAATAACTCCGCATACGCGGACATCCGGTTCCAGTTCGCAAAAGCCTTTGACGACTGCCGCAACGCTGCGTCCCATTGATGATGCATCAACGACCAGCACGACCGGCAGGTTCAAAGCGATTGCCATCTCCGCGGTGCTTCCTGCCAGACTGTCAGCGTCTGCACCATCGTAAAGCCCCATGACTCCTTCGACAATTGCTGTATCGGCAGCTTCAGTCTGTGCAGCAAAGGATTGATGGCAATAGGGCAGTCCCATCATCCAGCCATCAAGGTTGAATGTCGTTCGACCTGCCGCTTGTGTCAGAAATGCCGGATCGATATAGTCGGGGCCCACCTTGAACGGTTGTACGGTTTTACCCATGTGTGAAAATGCACGGCATAGGCCGAGCGTGACGCTGGTTTTTCCTGTACCGCTGCAGGTGCCGCCGATCACAAACGCCTGTCGGGCATGTGTCGTTTCGGGCATCGCCTGCGGTGTTGTTTCCGGTTGGTGGTCTGTCACGTTTATGATCCTGCCTGTTCACTGTTAACTAGAGACAGGATAACGCAAAAAACATCCGGTGCATACAGAATAATCGCAGAGCCTGCAAGCATCAGCAGCGTAAAAACGATCGATGCGATGCGGATTACTCTGGTCGCTTCACGCAGGAGTGGCGTTTGAAGTAGTCTTGCGCCGTTACCAATGGTTGGATAATCGGCCCACTTTCCCGCGTAGCGCGTCGGCCCGCCAAGGGTGACGTCAAGAAGCCCGGCCAGAGCTGCTTCTCCCCAGCCTGAGTTCGGACTGCTGTGGTGGCCATGATCAATCAGCGTGATGCGCCAGACCCGCATCGGGCTTGTGTGCATGCAGAGTGCCGTCAGCATCATCGCCAGCGTTGTCAGTCGCGCGGGAATGAAGTGCACACAGTCATCGAGTCTTGCTGCGCACCATCCAAAGTGCAGATAGCGTTCGTTTTTATATCCGTACGTCGCGTCCAGCGTATTGATAACGCGTAGTGCAATCGCCAGCGTCGCCGCTCCTGTTGGCCCGCCGATCCACCAGCCGATCACCGCCCAGAATAATGCGCTGATGACGCCGTCGATCAGGTTTTCTCCCGCGCTTTCAAGTCCTGCGCGGACAATGCCGTCTTCCTCTAATACTTCCGTGTCACGTCCGACAATCATACTGACAGCTTTGCGACCATCCTCGACTCCGCCTGACTCAAGCGCTTCCGCGACCCGCCTGACGTGGCTGGCCAGATCGTTTATTGCAATTGTAAAATAGATCCAGATCCCGGAGACCAGCAGGCCGAACCACGGGGAAATTTTCAGCGCACCGGTTGTGCTGAGTCCTGCCAGTGTACACCAGACCGCGATGTTGAGGAAGACACTGATAATGCCCGCCAGCTTTTGATTGGAGATGATCGCACGCGTGATTTTTTCAAACGGGATAGCGCACAGCCCGATTCCGCGGACAGGATGCGGCAGCCACCGGGGGTCGCCGAAAATGGCGTCAAACCCAAGCGCCAGAATAAGCAGAATCGTCAGGCCTAGAATCCCATCCACTCGCGGATCCTTTTCATGTCGACATTCTCGCGGACAATCTGCGCCAACTTATTGAGTGCAGCATCGATATCGTAATGCGCCTGAACCGACTGTAGCGGTTGCAGCCCTTTGCGCATTCGTGCGCGGTCGAGCCACCAGCGGCGGAATTCGTCGGCGTCGAAAATGCCGTGCAGGTATGTCCCCCACACAGGGCGGGTTGTCAGTTCAAAGCCGATCGCTTCGCCGTCATTTCTGGTCAGGATCGGTTCGACGTCTCCGGTTGCCACGGTGCGCCCGTGGTGGATTTCATAACCGCGGACGGTTTTGCCCGAAGTCTTGTGCGTGCCTTCGGTCTGAAGCAGGACTTTGTCCAACTCCAGTGTCGTCGTCAGCGGCAGGATGCCGAGGGCGGGGCACTGGCCGCGTGCGGATTCGAGTTTGTGCGGGTCGGCGACGGTGGTTCCCAGCATCTGCAGCCCGCCACAGACGCCGACGATCTCGGCTGTGCACGCATCGGACGTCAGCCACTTGGCAAAGCCGGAGGACTCCAGCCACGCGTAATCATCGAGTACGTTTTTACTACCCGGAAGGATTACGATATCGGCGCCCTTTGCCTGCTCTGGCGAACGGACTGTTTTCAGTGTCACATCCGGTTCGGTGATCAGTGGGTCGAAGTCGCTGAAGTTGGAGATATGAGGAAGCTCCACCAGCGCGATCGTTAGCGCATCCTCGCGTGTACTCAGTCTTGTTGACTTCTGTCCTGACTTGAACGAGACCGAGTCTTCATCAGGGACGCCGAGATCTTTCAGGTACGGGATCACTCCGACAACGGGACGGCTAGTGTAATTTTCAACATATTCATGTGCAGGCGCAAGCAGCGACGCGTCGCCGCGAAACAGGTTTACCAGATAGCCGCGGATCAGTTTGCGCTCCCAGCTTTCGAGCACGTCCATCGTTCCGATCAGCGATGCGTAGACGCCGCCGCGGTCGATGTCACCGATCAGCAGCACCGGACTGTTTGCATATTCGGCCATACGCATGTTGACGATGTCGTGCGACTTGAGGTTGACTTCCCCCGGGCTTCCCGCGCCTTCAAGGACGACAATGTCATACTCTGCGGCAAGGTCATCGAACGCGGTTCGTGCGGCGGCGGCGGCCTGCGGTTTGTAGGCGTGGTATTCTTTGACGCGCATGTTGCCAACCGGATGGCCGTTGACGATTACTTGGGAACCGACGTCACTCGATGGCTTCAGCAGGATCGGATTCATGCGCACGTCAGGATCAAGCCTGCACGCCTGCGCCTGCACGACCTGTGCGCGTCCCATCTCGCCGCCGTCGCGGGTGACAAACGAGTTCAGCGCCATGTTCTGCGCTTTAAACGGCGCGACACGGTAACCGTCTTGCAGAAAGATCCGGCAGAAGGCGGCTGCTAATACGCTTTTACCCACGTTTGATCCGGTGCCTTGCAGCATCAGCGTCTTGGCCCGACGGTTCTGGATTTTTGCATTCTTGACGGTGACTGGGATCTGCGCTGCCTCAGAGGCGGGAAAACAGGAGATGCCGATTACGCGGAGTGCATCCACCAGTTTTTTCTGCTCATGCGCAGGGCGAACGGCAAAGCGCAGATACCGGTTGCTAAGCCCTGTGTAGTTGTCGCATGCGCGCACGGCGATTCCGTCGCCGAGTAGAAGCGTATCGACAATTTCTTTTGCCACCGGCCAAGGCGCGTCAAAACGACACAATACATAGTTGGCTTTTGCTGGATAAACCGTTACGCCATCAAGTTTGCCTAATTCATTACACAGATCTGCACGTAGTTCATTTGTCATGCAGATTGTTTGATCGGCGTAGTTTTTGTCTGACAATGCGCGGATTCCCACCGCCTGCGCAAGCGTGTTGACGTTCCACGGCGGAATCGCTTGCCGGATTTTGCTTGCGACTTCAACCGATGCGGCGATACAACCAAGACGGAAACCGGCAATGGCATAAAACTTTGTCAGCGAGCGCGAGACAATTGCGTTTGCCGGAACAGTCGGCAGGATCGACACCTCAGGGCAGAAGTCGGCAAAGGCTTCGTCAATCACAAACCACGTTTCTGCGTGTTGCATGATAAAGGAACGCAGGACTTCTGGCGCGGTCGCTGATGAGGTTGGATTGTTGGGCTGTCCGAAAAACACGAGATCGCCCGGCTTGATCTTCTGGGCAAGGTCTGCCAGATCCGGCAGAAAGCCCCGGCTCTCATCCAGAAAAAAAGTATCGACTGCAACGCCCGCGGCTTCACACGCGCGAGCGTAGTCGATGTAACCGGGCCCCGGAACCCATGCGCGGTTGACATCCAGCGCACGCGGGATCGCGTAGAGCAGTTCGGACGATCCGTTACCGGCGACGATCTGGTCGGCCGACAGCCGGTGCGCGTCGGCAAAGGCCTGGCGGAATTCATCGGCATACGGGTCGGGATAGGCTTCGGCTTCCTCCAGTGTGCGGTTGACAACCATGCGCAACCATGCGGGAGATCCCAGCGGGTTCAGGTTTGCACTGAAGTCGAGAATGTCACTGACCGGTCGTCCTGCACGTTTAGCCAGCTGCCGGAGATTACCGCCATGTCCGCCCGAGCCAAGGGCGTGTTTCTTGTCGTTGGTGATTTGATTTGCTTGCGTTTGCGCCGCCATTCTATACCCCAGATCGATTAAACATAATGTTGGCATCTATTTCATGTTTTGACTGAATTATTTTTCGTGCCTGTTGTTCCGCGTTCATCCCAACCACGTCGTCCGGTCCGGATGAGAACGGTAGCCATGTAGCCGGGTTGTTCGTCGCCGAGTTGCGTCGCGTCCTGCCAGATCACTTCGCGCCCTTCCTGTTCGATATAGAACGCGAACTTTGCAGAGCGCAGCAGTCCTTTTTCGCTTAGTAATTTCTTTAATGCGCCGACTTGTTTGCCTGCCTTGTAGAGCGCGAGGGCTTCGGCCGTGTTTAATGCTTTAGCGACTTCGTCGAGGTTTGTCGCAGTCATGATCAGGAACCGGTCTTCCTGCAGGCACAGGATTTCTCCGCAACGGCTGGCGGCGGCCTGAAACGCGCTGATTCCGGGGACGATATGGACTTTTTCTTTCGGCATCCGACTTTCCAGACCTTCAAGCAGGTACGCGCTTGTGCTGTAGATCATCGGGTCGCCCAGCGTGATCTGCACGACCGATTTGTCTTGAGCGCACCACTGTTTTGTCTTTTCGGCGATCTCTGCCCAGCAGGCGAGGGTCGCGGCTGTATCGCGCTTCATCGGATAGATGTGTTCGATGATTTCCTGCGCACTCGTTACGTATGGCCGGACTGCATCAAGGGCGAGGCTGTCATTCGCTTTTTCCGAGCGCGGTGCGATGACAAAGTCTGCCGTCTGGATCAGGCGGACTGCGCGAATTGTAAGCAGATCCGGAGAGCCGGGACCGATGCCGAGGGCGTAGAAATGCCCCTTCTGCGCAGTTAGCGGCGCGGCACGTTCAGGGAACTCAATTGGCGTGGCGCAATCTGTTTTCATTATTTCTCATTTCTATTTGGTTAAACGCTTTGGGTTCTCTAAAAAGCATGCTCTCGTTTTTGTTTATGCAATGGATTTGAATGCGTTTTTCTGAGCGTCCAGTGTTTTCTGGATATCGTCTTCCGTATGGGCCGCGCTGACGAACATCGCTTCAAACGCGGACGGCGCAAGATATACACCCGCTTGCAGCATTGCCGCATGATACCGGCCATACAGTTTCGCATCGGCTTTCATCACCTCTGCGTATGACGTGACGGATTCTATTCCGAAGAACAAGGTCATCATTGATGCAATCTGATTCAGCGCTGCCGGAATCCCTGCGTCGTTCAAATTCTGTTTGGTGCCGTCTGAGAGCATCTGTGCAAGACGCTGCATTTTCGGGTACGGGTTTTCATTTTCCAGAATTGAGAGAGTCGCAATACCGGCTGCGCACGCGACAGGGTTGCCGCTGAGAGTGCCGGCCTGATAGACAGGTCCGGTCGGCGCGATCTGTTGCATCAAGTCTTTGCGTCCGCCATACGCGCCGATCGGCATGCCGCCGCCGATGATTTTGCCCAGAACCGTCAGGTCTGCAGTGACGCCGAACGCAACACGTGCGCCGCCCAAACCGAGGCGGAATCCGGTAATGACTTCATCGAAAACCAGTAGCGCACCGTATTGGTCGCACAGCTTTCGCAGTCCCTGTAAAAATCCTTCGTTTGGCAGAACCACGCCCATGTTCGCCGCTACCGGTTCGACGATTACGCACGCGACATTGTTCTCCTGTGTTTTGAAACACGCTTCGACTGAGGCGAGATCGTTATAGGTCGCCGTCAGCGTGTCTTTGGCTGCGCCTTCTGTGACGCCGGGGCTGCTGGGTGTGCCGAAGGTCAGCGCACCGCTTCCGGCTGCGATTAAAAATGAATCGGCGTGTCCGTGATAGCATCCTTCAAATTTGATGATGGCGCTGCGTCCAGTTGCGGCACGCGCAAGCCGGACGGCAGACATCGCAGCTTCTGTGCCGGAGTTGACAAGGCGCAGCATCTGCATGTGCGGCATATGCTTTTGAATGAGTTCGGCAAGCGTAATCTCATAGCGGTGGCAGGCGCCGTAGCTGAGTCCTTTTACCGCCGCTTGTTGCACTGCATCGACAACGGCAGGATGGGCATGTCCCAAAATCAGTGGCCCCCAGCTGCAGACGTAATCGATCCAGCGATTGCCTTCAACATCGGTCATGGTCGACCCGTTTGCATGGTCGATAAAGCGCGGGCTTCCGCCGACAGAGCCGAATGCGCGAACGGGGGAGTTGACTCCTCCCGGCATTAGGGTGCAGGCTGTTTTGTAAAGTTGGCCGTTATCTGTTGCCGCATTGCTCATCGCGTCGTTTCCTTCTCGTTCCTGAATCGTTTTGTTTAATCTAAAAAAATGGCGGCTGGCCGGTAAGCAGGAGGAAGAGCCAGCCAGCCGCCGTGTTGCGTTATTTTAACTTACGAGTTCAGTGTGTCCAGCAGGCGTTTGACGAATAATTCGACAACTTTCGGGTTGGAGCCAAGACCGGTGCTGGCGGTTGCCGGAAGGCCGAGGGTCTTTTTCCAGCTGTCATCTTCATCACCCATGACGTCGTTCATGATGTGATCACCGGCGACGACCATCATCGGGACGAAGTGAACCGCTTTTGCGCCCCTCTTCTTCACGTCTTCGAACGCTTTTTCTGTTCCCGGTTTTCCTTCAACCGATGCGAGGACGATATTTTTGTTCATGCCGCGTGCGAGCTTGTCCATTTCGATCAACTGGTCGTTAAACTCAGGATGGTGGTCATTACCGTGTCCGCAGAGAACGGTCGCGGTGTCTCCGCCCTTGAACTGGTCTGAGAGCGCAGCCAGAAGTGCCTTGCGCGACGCATCGTCGGTCAACAACGGCAGGCCGTACTTGGCTTTGAGCGAGCCGGTTGCGACGTCTTTGACTTCGTTGTATTCCTGACCCGGTGAAACGTGCAGCGACTGGACGACGATGTCGGTTACGCCTTTGCTCTGCAGGTCGGCATAGACTTCCGTCAGGTTCATCAGCGGCACCTTGCGCGCAAAGAGGGTGGTCTGACCCTGCGAGCGCAGCTTCTTCAGGATGATGCTGGAGGTAAACGCCCAGCGGACGTCATAGTCGGGGCAGGCTGCAGTGACGGCGCTGTCGATTGATTCCAGCGCGGCTTGTGCTTCGGCGACACTGGTACCGAATGCGGCGAGGACGATTGTCGGTTTCTTCACGGTCTCCACTTTCTTTGCATCTGTGCTTGCATCACTGTTTGCATTGCAGCCGCTTGCGAAAAGCGCGGCAACAGACAGTACCATTGCTGACAACATTGCGATTCCACTTAACTTCATTTTGCTTCTCCCTTCACCATTTTCTTCGTGTTTCCCAGCTGGCCGTAAAATCGGTCCAGCAACAATGAAATGCTTTCCAATAATCGCGGTGTCGGCCGCGAAACTTTTTCCTCATCCAGAATCAGGATTCGACCTTCCTTGATCGCAGGCAGAAGGGCGAAGTCCTTGCGGATCTGGTCTTCAGTGATATCGTTCATCTTTCCCTGTTGCGCCAGAAAGAAATCGATTTCGTCCGCATGCAGGAAGACGCGTTCTTTGTTGTATGCGGCGATGTTGCTGCCCTGAACAGAGGCGGCATCGGTTGCGATATTGACGCCGCCAGCGGATTCAAGCACATATATGGCTATTGAATCAGGGCTGAAGGTCTTCACCTTGTCGTGCATGGATTCAAAGTACACTCGCTTGCGCTTTGCCATGTCCTGCGGGATTCGCCCGTTCTGTAAAGCGGTCAGTTTCGCTTTGAACTCATTGATCATGTTCTCAGCCTGCGTTCGTTGGCCGCTGAGTGCACCGAGAGCCAGCCAGTACGAAAACATCTGCTGCGGCGAACACGGCTGCAGGGCAAGTACGGTTACGCCGGACTGTTCCAGTTGCGAAACCAGTCCTTTGTACGCGCGCTCATGCATTGGCCGCATCAGCACTAAGTCAGGGCGCGCGGCCAAAAAGTTTTCCGCGCCGCTTTTCGGGTCAAAAACAGGGAGCCCAAGCGCCTTGTCGTCACCGCGGCTGACGCCGACGAGTTTGTTTTTTGCGCCCATGAAAACGAGGTTTTCGGTATGCGCGCCGTACAGCGAGATGATGCGCGAGAATGTTTTACCTTGTTGAATCAAGGATAGGATTGCTTCGCCGTTTTCAAGATTTTCGATTCCGTCGGTATCGTCTTTCACCACTGCCGTTTTTTCTTCACTGAATCCACAGGCGCAGAAAATCCATGTCAAAAGACAAATGCCGATCGTGGCGAAGATGTTTGTTCCGCTGCTGCGTAACCATGGCTGCGTGTGTTGTTGGCTGAGTTGCATTGTCCTGACTTTCTTTTAAAATAATCGATTCCCTGCCAAACTTAATTTATTATAGATGACGCGGGCGTTGCCTGTGCTGACTGCGGGAAGAGCGAAATCTCCATCCCCTTGTTTTTCTGAGCCTGTTGAATCCGGCAACCGACCTGAAAGACGTCTTCGATCCGTTTTTCAGTAAATACATCTTCCGTCTGTCCATGCGCAACGATTTGTCCGCTTTGCATCATGATTGCATGTTTGGCATAGAGCGCGGCGAGGTTCAGCTCGTGCAGCACTGTGACGACAGTCTTGCCGCTTTCTGCAAGTTTACGCAGTGACTGCAGTAGCTCCAGCGCGTGGTGGACATCGAGGTTCGCCGTCGGTTCATCCAGAAGCCACACGTCGGTTTCGGCAGCCTGAATGCGCGCAAGCGCCACTCGTTGCCGCTCGCCTCCGGAAAGTTGCGTGACAGGCTTGTCGGCCATCCCGTGCAGCTCATGCGTATGGATCGCCTCTTCAGTTGCCTGCCAGTCTTTTGCCGTCATCGTTCCAAAGCGGCCTGTATACGGAAATCGCCCCATCGCGACGACTTCGCGTACGGTAAAGTCAAACGCGATTTCATTTGCTTGCGGCAGGTACGACACCTGTCTTGCATATTCTTTGCGCGGCCACTGATTCAGTATCTTGTTCATGAAAATGATCTTGCCCTGTGCCGGAACGTGGTTGCGCGAGAGCAGGCTCATCAACGTTGACTTGCCGCATCCGTTGGGGCCGACAATTGCCGTGAATGTCCCGCGTGTAATGCCGCATGTGAGTCCATGCAATACCTCTTGCTTACCATAGGCGAAGAACACATCGTTTAATTGAAAAATGGTTTCTATATTTGCGCTGGTATTCTTGGACGCCGATTCAGTCATGCGATTGCACGTCATGCTCCGCCTCCCTGTCGCATGGCGCGTGAGCGGAAGACGATGCAGAAGAATGGCCCACCGATCAGCGAAGTCAGAATCCCGACCGGAACCTCTATCGGTAGGATCGTACGCGATGCGGTGTCTGCCATCAGCAGCAGGACTCCGCCGCCCAAGGCGGATGCGATTAAAAGATGTTTGTGCGATGGGCCAAGCAGAAAGCGCATGACGTGCGGCAGGATCAGTCCGGCAAATGCGATCATCCCCGCAGCCGCAACAGTGACGGACGCAGCCAGTGATCCGACTAGCAAAGCAATCAGCCGGACGCGGCTTGCTGACACGCCGAGTGAACACGCGGTCTGTTCGCCGAGGGCTAAAATATCGAGGGGCCTAGCCATCCACAAGCCGACGCTGAGACAGCCGGTTAATGCTGCCAGCAGCCACACGGCCTGATCCCAGTTCGTGTTGGCGAAACTCCCCATCAGCCAGAATACGATCAGCGTCGCGCGCTCGTCGGCCAGAAACTTGATAAAGCCGATTCCTGCGGCAAGAATCGCCGAAACGATCACACCTGCCAGCACAAGATTGACCGTGGACAGTCGTCCGTTAAATGACGCGAGCATCAGCACCGCAAAGAGCGCAGCCGTGCCGCCACCGAATGCCCACACCGCAACCGGAATCCCAGCCAAAAATCCCAGCCCTGACCAACTTGCCAGAACCGTGCTGAAGGTCAGGCCGATGGCCGCACCGAATGCGGCACCTGCCGAAACGCCAAGTGTATAAGGCTCTGCCAGAGGATTCAGCAGGCTGCCTTGCGCGAGGACGCCAGCTGCCGACAGAATCGCTCCAGCCAGAACCGCGCACACGACACGGCACAACCGCACGTCGAGGATCACGTGCCGGGTCACATTTGAGATTGCCGCGTTTTCTTGTTCAGCGTCTGCGAATTCATGCAAACTGGGTGCGGAACCTGTTACAGCTTGCCACACGACGGTCGCAACCGTTGACCAGCTTGTCGGGTACGCGCCGCTTGAGGATGCCCACAGCGTCAGCCCTGCCAGAAGGCAGACCAGAATGATCACAACGGCGGAAAACGGAACGCGTCCTGCGTGCTTCATCCTGCCGCCCTCCAGAAGAACGCAAGCAGAAGCGTTGCGATGATCATGGAGAGGATGCGGAGCGTCTGGGCAACTGTGACAACAACCGTTCCGCGTTTCAGTCCCAAGACCCCGACGTACGATGCGCCGCCATGCCGCAGTACGCGGATCGGTGTGCTCAGGATTGAACCGGCCAGAAGCAGCAGTGCCGCGCCGCGCTCGTCAAGAAGCGAATTTTTCATCAGGTCGCCAGCCGTGCCAGCCGCCGTCATCATCGACGCAAAACTTCCGGCAATCACCTCCGGTGCGTGCGGGCCGATTTTTGACAGAAGCGGGCTGCCGGAGAGCCAGTCCTTGAGTCCGTCAAGCGCACCCAACCGTGTCAGGATCATGATGACAGCACAGAGTGGCAGAGTAATCACAGCGATCCGGCGGAAGCTTTGAAAAAACTCTGACCAAACGCTTTTTGACGCATGGTGATGCTGCGTGTTTTTCTTGGAGGTAACGTCAGTAATTTCAGTGCTATCACGTTCTGCGTTTTCGGCGCGCTTTTCAATTTCGGGTGTCAACGTTTCATCCGCTTGCGTTTTCTCTTCTGCTTGAAGCGTTGCTGTGTTTTCATTTGTGTTGATGTCACCTGCGTTTGTTTCAGACTCTTGTGCCAGATGCTGGTTCGCGTGAAGTTTTCGTCCGGCAAAGAGGTATAAAAACGTTCGGGCAATTCCTGTAGCGATTTGTACGCCAAATACAGCCGCGGCGACTTTTGTACTCGTCAGCAGCGCCAACGGAAACCACTGGCTCGGCAGGTGACGCAATTGGGTCGGGAATGTATTGAGCATCACGCCAAGGATCACCTGTTTCTCACTTAATGTTTTCGCATCACGAAATCGCGACAGTGTTCCTGCGGCGGCGGCTCCCGATGCAAATGCCGCACAAAAAGACGTTGCCAGTTCCGGTGGGACGTGGCCGATCCGTAAAACCGGCGCTGTGACTTTGCCAAGCCAGGCCGTCCATCCCCATCGCTCGATCAGTACCCCCACCAGAACGCCGATGGCTAATTCTGATGCCAGGCGCAACAAATCCCAAATCAGAGCCAGACTGATATGCATCATGAGTTGGCGTCCGTTTTGCTGGAAATTGGGGCGGAGGTCGCGTTATTGCATTTGCAGGATGCCGGTGTTGCCGCTCCGCATGAGCAGGACGCGCTGAATTCCGGTGGCATTTCCGGATAGATGTCTGCGCACGGCAATCCTTCCCGGACAGCCTGCGCCATCGCCTTCATCGGCCAGTCCAGCATTCTCGTCAGGAGAGTATGCGAGATTTTTTTGAGCTGTTCCTGCATGGGGTCCGGGAGTTTGTTTTCCTGTAAAATATTCTCGACTTCCGCGCGCATGGCGGTTTCAACCTGAGCACGCCAACCGGCGAGGCATTTTTCCGA
Organism: bacterium; assembly: GCA_003249795.1. Lineage (GTDB taxonomy): Bacteria > Planctomycetota > SZUA-567 > SZUA-567 > SZUA-567 > SZUA-567. Next base: position 23,119 of record QKHZ01000252.1, read on the forward strand.
TAGGCTCGCATTCAGGCATTGCCAGAACTGATCGGCTTCCGCTGCGAGGATCGGGCGGATGCGTCCGGCTTCGGCGATGCGTTTGTCGCGGTGCTGTTGTGCGAGATCTGCCATTGTATCGAGGTTAAGGATTGTGACGCCGTCGATGTTCGCAACGTCATCAGCGACATCACGCGGAACGGCCAGGTCGACTAGCAGTAGCGTGTTTTTGCCGTGTTGCGGATGCGATGCGTCTGCCCCCCGTGCGGCCAGCGCGGCCTTTACCATTTCTGTTGTGATGACAGCGTGCGGTGCGCCTGTGCAGGAGACAAAGACGTCGCTCTCGCTCAGAATCTGCTGGACATCGTCGCGCAGGGCTTCGACGCCGTCCCATTCTTGTGCAATCGTCCGCGCACGATAGAGATCCCGGCTGATGACACGGCCGCCACGGATGCCGAGTTTGGCGAAGGTCTGCACCGCAGCCCGCCCGACAGGGCCTGTTCCCCAGACAGATGTGTTTTTGCCAGATAACCCGGGCAGTCGGCGGAGCACTTCCTCAACGGCGACGCTGGCGACCGACACGCGGAAGCGTCCGATTCGTGTGCCGCTGCGGATATCTTTGGCGACAGAAAATGTTTTTTGAAATAGAGCGTTGAGAATCCGTCCGGCCGTGCCGCAGGAGAGGGCGTCGGCATATGCTTTTTTGAGTTGCCCGAGGATTTCGGTTTCACCGATCACCAGCGATTTCATCCCACAGGCGAGTGAGAAGACGTGCTCGATCACCGCCGCGCCTTCAAATTCCACGCCGCTTTTTCTGAACTGTTGCAGAAGTTGTAGTGACGGGGTCGAATTGCCAGCGGCTGAACAAGTTCTTCCGTGAAGCAGGATCTCGGCCAAGTCCGGCGAGCAGTTGCCGTTTGTAGCCAGATACAGTTCTGTGCGGTTACAGGTGCATAGCAAGAGAGCTTCGCGGACGCCGTCGGTTTCAAGTGCGTAGCGCATCAATCGGGGCGCTTCTGCACGGGGAACGGCGGCAAGTTCCCGTATGGCAAGGTCGGCGGTTTCGTGGCTGAGTGAGAAGCAAAGTAGGCGCATCGGCGCGTTTTTCCTTATTGCACACTCCGGCTGCAATAGGAAACCGCTCCGACAACATTGCCGGATGGAATCCCTATCCCAGACCGGGGACGAGAACCGGCATTCAGGTGGTCTTCTGGCTTCCGGGTCATCCTCGGACCTGCCTTCCCTGCGGGGTCATTCGCAAGTGGCGTTATAGGCCGTTGTCACCGGTTACAGCAGCATGTCTTCTGCAGCGGACTCGCACCGCTTTCCATCTCCTGTTGGCATTACGCCGACGGGAGTCCCTGAATCCATTTCTAACGAATGACTATACCGCACAGGGCTTGTTGTTGTCAAACGCTCTTTTAAATTTGCACCATGTTTTATTAGTGAATGCAACTGTGTCAAGTGCCGGTGATAAAAGGACTACGCCGACGGGCAGTAAAACAAAGCGTTTGGCGAAACCGCCATTATTTGCCAACTCCCTGATTGACAGCCGAATTCGTTGCCCATACCCTCAATAGTATCAGGGAATTTCTCTGTTTGTTTTGTTATGGCACCGGCCCGCATTTCAGCGTTCTCTGGTGAGATTTCTATCAGGAAATGAGATGGAGGAAAATGGTATGCGCCGCCGATCTGCCGAAAAAGCCGGTTCGTGGTATCCGTCACAGTCGTCCGTTCTGCGCGATGAGCTGAAATCGTATCTGTCGGAAGCGGCTGTTTCTGAAAAACCGGATCTGTGCGGTACTCCCCGCGGTGTGATCGTTCCCCACGCGGGGCTGTCCTTTAGCGGCCCGACTGCTGCGTGTGCGTATCGGTGGCTTTCTGAGAAGGCGCAGGATACGACGACTTTTATTTTGTTTGGTGCGGTTCACACGATGAATATTCCGGTGCCTTGTGTCTGGACGCGTGGCGCGTGGCAGACGCCGCTGGGGGATTTGGCGGTGGATGAGGATCTGGCTGACGAGCTGGTGCGTGCGGGAGTGGGGATTGACCAGCCTGCACCGCACTTGGGTGATAACGCGATTGAACTGCAGACGCCGTTTCTGGCGTATCTGTTTCCTCAGGCGAAGATTGTCCCCATCGCCGTTCCGCCGATTGCCGATGCCGTGCAGCTTGGGGCTTCTGTCTGGCAAGTGGTGCAGGAGTTTTCAAAAGCACAGGCTGAGGCGGGTGAGAAAGCTCGCCAGACGGTCGCTATCGGCAGTACCGATCTGACGCATTACGGACAGGCGTATGGGTTTGCTCCGGCCGGAAGCGGCGCGGGTGCGCTGGAGTGGGCCAAAGAGAATGACGAGCGGTTGTTGGAACTGATTGTAAAAATGGATGCCGCGTCCGTGATCCCGACGGCTCGCAAAGACCGCAGCGCATGCGGGGCGGGGGCGGTGGCTGCGACGGTATCGTTTGCCCGTGCTGCTGGTTGTCGCAAGGGCGTCGTGCTGGATTATTCGTCGAGTTTTGATCGCCATCCCGAGCCGAATCCGCAACTGTTTGTTGGTTACGCCGCCGTCGGCTTTGCCGGTTCAGGTCAATAATTTTTTTGTCTTACGTATTATTTTGTTTCTTCCGATTCATTTATTGCGGGTTTTACCGGTTGTTGGATTCGTTCTGCAAGCATCTTGCCGACTTCGGCGTGGAGTTCTTTGCTTGGGTGCGCGTCATACGGACTGACGACTAACTCGCTTGCTGGTCGGCCTTTCAGCACCGGTGCAAGATCAATCGTTTCGATTCCTTCGTTTTGCAATGTTTCAGCTACTGTTGCCGTGATTGGAGCGGTCTGCTCGATCGCATTCAGCATCGGGAATATGACGGCGATGATCCTGACGTCTTCTGTTCCCCGTTGTTTACAGGCTTGGACGAAATCGTGCAAGTCGGATTGATGTATTTTCCACGCAGCATGATCTGCATACAGTTCTTTCAAAAACTCAAGATACGATGACTGGACGACTACGAGCGAGTGAAATAACCGGTACCACAGCATATCTGCAAAATACGAGTTGCTCAATACCGGACGGAGCCACTCCGGCGCTTGTTTGACGCCGTAGAAATGTCCCGTTTCTGCTGCCGCTTTGTCGATGTCATTCAGAAAGTACCCGAGGATAACCGTCTGCGGTTTGACTTCGGGTAGGTAGCTTTTTACCGCTTGCGTTTCATCCCGCGTGTCGAGGCCGCATTTGGCGAGGACGCAGGTTTCGTAAGTATCCCCAAGTTGCTGTTGCATTTTTTCGGCAAACCGGTCGCGGATGTCATTGATTCCATGGCCGCCTGCGAAGGAATCGCCGACGACAAAGACGGCCTTCTTGTTCTGCAGAACTTCTGGCGAGTGGGTGATGTCGCGGAAGCCCTCCGGCGTAAGCGGATTCCAGTATGTATTCATCCACTTCTGCCCGCGCAGGCTGACCCCGAAGCCATCTGACTCAACGTGCAGATACGCGTATGTTTCCAGCAGCGTCAAGCAGAGCAGGGCGCTGGCACAAAACGCAACGGCATGTTTTGCGCATTTTCGGATGCCGGAGGGTGTTGTCCAGTGATAACGGCCGATGAGAAACGCGTCGAAGAGCAGCAGCAGAAGAAGAAACGGCAGCATCCCGCACAGGGCAAAGTACGTGAGCCCCCATCCCAGCAGCGCAATTACCCCGGCCGATACGCCAAGGATCACAAGAAGTTGTTTCTTCATCAGCTTGAGCAGTTCACCGGGGATATTGCTTTGAAAGAGCAGGCACGCACCGGCAATCAGAAGAACGGCTTGTGCGATGCCGATCAGACCACGTTTCCAGACAATCGAGATGACCCCGTCCGGTGCCAGCAGCGCTCCGAGACGGTTTGCGTCGAAGATAAACGCGTCTGCGATCAGCAGCAGGCCGACCCAACGGAATCCCGGCGGAATGGGGAAGTCTTTTTTTTCTTCGTTTTCCTGCACGGGAGTATCTGTAATAGGCGATGTCTCTTGCGCCTTTTTCGCCGAATTGTTGCGTTTTTTCTTTTTCATGATACTGCTTTCCTGTTGGCCTCAGTTGTTGGTCTCAGATTTTCGTCTGTCATTATATGAAAAAAACGATTGTGACAACAGGCAAATTACATGTATGCGGAAACAATGCCGTTTTGCGGAGCGAACTGTTTGATTTGGTGTGCATGCTGTGGGGATTGGCTCAAGGCGTTTCTCACGTCGGTTGCTGGGTTGGGCTAACCGCCGGTTTTTGAAAACTTCTCTGCCGGACTGCCACCATGCTTGGTGTGTTCGGATGCTTTTTAAGCGCGGCCTGTAGAATCGTGATCGCGTGTGCATGGTCATGGAGCTGGTTTTCAGCGATGTCAGCGGCGGTGAGTGCTGCGGTTGCGCACTGATCCGGCGTCAGGTCGCCACCGATTGCAATTTCCCACTCCGAAACCGCGCTTGGGTAAATTTCTCTGTCCCGTAAAAAACGCGCATAGTGAAGACGGATGACCGCGTTCTCCGGCATCGGGCCTTGGGGCTCCGGGCCGAGTGCTTCAAGAAATGCGTCTTCGACTTCGTCATACCGTTCCTGCCCGATCAGAGCCAGCGCCTTGTCGCATTTCTTTGGTCCCTTGTTGCGGCAGCCGCGATTCATGAACAGCGAGAAGCTGAAGATATCCGAGATCCAGACCGTAAGCAGTACGGCGTAGGGCATTGAAAAAAGGAGGATCAGCGCCGGCGCCATCTGAACACGCCCGCCTGAGATGGATACCGAACAGATTGTAATGACAAACATGGATGCCAGAAACCAGGGCATGAGAAACCATGAGCGCACATACCAGGGCGGGTCGGTGTAGCTGCCGTACCGCACAAGCAGGAGCTTGACGGTAATGGTGTCCAGTAGAAGCAGGAAAAAAAAGAGAACGATTGCCATTGATTTTGTTCCTGAAAAATCAGCCGAACAGAACCTGCGGATGGCGCATGGCTTTTCTGGCTTCGTCTTCGGTGATGGCGCCGCTCAGAAACAGTTGCTTGATCGTTGTGTCCATCGCGATCATCCCGCGTTTGCTCTGCGTTTCGATCACGGCCTGAATCTGCTCTGTCCGGTTTTCTCGGATCAGATTTGCCACTGCCGTATTGATCCTCAGGATTTCGCATGCAAGAACCCGCCCGCTTTTATCCGCTTTCGGGATCAGCCGCTGGGAGATGACCGCCTGCAGGCTTCCGCTCAGTTGCTGGCGGATCTGGTTTTGCTGGTGTGGCGGGAAGACATCGATAATCCGGTCCATCGTCTGCACTGCGTCGTTGGTGTGTAGCGTCGAGATCACGAGGTGACCGGTTTCGGCAGCAGTGAGTGCGGTTGAGATCGTGTCCAGATCCCGCATCTCCCCGACCTGGATTACATGGGGCGCCTGTCGCAGCACATGCCGCAGGGCGCTGGCAAACGAGAGCGTGTCGGTACCGACTTCGCGCTGTTCGATGACGGATTTTGCGTTTGTGTGCAAGAACTCGACCGGGTCTTCGACCGTGATAATATGGCAACTGCGTGTATGGTTGATGTAGTCGATCATTGACGCCATGGTCGTGCTTTTGCCGTGCCCGGTTGGCCCGGTGATCAGGATCAGCCCGTGGTTCAGGTTGCACAGCTCTGCGGTGACCGGCGGAAGCCCCAACGTTTCAAGTGACGGCACTGATTGCGGGATCAGGCGCAGCGCGGCGCCTACCGTTCCCTTTTGCCAGAAGGCATTACAGCGGAAGCGGAACTGCTCCTGATAGGTGATCGAGAAGTCAAGCTCGCGTTCGCTTTCAAAGTGCGCGATTTCGTTTTTCTCAAGCATCCCGTAAACCAGTGCACGCGTTTCCTGCGAGGACAAGGTTACGGTGCCGAGTTTCCGGATCTGGCCGTTGATGAATAATAGCGGCGGCATTCCTGCACTGAGGAGGATGTCGCTAGCCGACTCCGTTTTTGCACGCTCAAGAATGGCCTCGATCTGTACGGCCTGATTTGTCTGATCTGCGGGAGGGGTGCTACTCATTGTTTCCCCTAATTGGCATAATAATGGATTTTTCTTCTGATGATAATCTAACGCTTCGGGTGTTTACGGGCAAGGGAAAACATCGATTGCCCCAGCCGGTTCTTCTGCTTTCGACGATGATTGCATCAATGACTTACGGCATCTGGGCGGTACTGTGTGCTTAACCGATCTCGATTCGCTGTTTTTTTTATTTTCTGGTAAAGTTGCCGCATCCGTGTCCGATAAAAAAAATACCATCGCCAGCAGCGGCGAATTGATATCGAATCGTTTTGCGAATATGTTGTGATAGAATTTTCCCGGGAAGGAATGTTTCATAGATAAATAGATAAGTGTTAGAGGCGATGGCATGGAGCCACGTCAATTATTTTGTATTTTGTAGCGTTATGTACGGTTCTTCCCACCTTGCTTAATTGTATTAAGATTATGATGAGAAGAAAATGATCATGGAGGAGAATTATTATGTCAACAATCGGTAGTGGTAATCTGGGTTCGTCATTATACGGTGATTATTCGCTTGTCAGCAAAACGTCATCAAGCACCAGCAGTTCCACCTCAAGCAGCTCCACCAGCTCCACAGATGAAGAAAGCACCAGCACAAGCTCAAGTTCATCGACCAGCACAGTCAGTTCAACAACCTCAAGCGACTCCATTTATGATACCATTCTCAGCGACGTCGAGAAAGATTCGGCTGATACCAATGGTGACGGGACGATCTCGTACCAAGAGTATCAGAGCTACATCGAAGAATCTGAATCAGACGACGACAGCGAAGAAACGACCGCAACCGGCGCGGCACAGTCTGACGATTCTGACGAAACCGCAGACGCGACAACAGATGAGTCGGAAGTCGGCCTCAAGATTGATGAGATAGCCTGATTGATCTGAACAGCACTCATTTACGTTTATTTGCCATTGAAAACAGGAACCCCTGAAATGGAGTTCCTGTTTTTTAATTCTTGTTGTGCGTGGTGCGGATACGTCAGCTTTTGATTGACGCCAGTTCGATGATAAAGCTGGCGCCGCCTTCGGGACGGTTTTCCGCCCACAGCCGTCCGCCGAACTCCTCGATAATTCCCTTGCAGATCGGCAGTCCCAGACCGGTTCCTTTTTCATTGTCCTTGGTGGTGAAAAAGGTTTCCCAGATCTTTTCTTTCATCTCTTCCGGGATGCCGGGGCCGGAGTCTTCGAACACGATCCGGATATTGCCGCCGACCATCTTGACGCGAATGGTGATGTCGCCGGTATTGGTCGCCTCCATCGCATCGCACGCGTTGACGATCAGGTTGACAAATACCTGCTCCAGACGCTGCCCGTCTGCGAGAGTTTCCGGAATGCCTTCCTGAAAATCCTTCTGTACGGTGAACTTGTATTTCAGCGAATTGTGGCAGAGTTGCAGCGAGTTCTCGATCGAGGTGATCACGTCGCAGTTGTACAGGCCGCTGCGCTCACGGCGGGCAAAGCCGCGCATGTTTTTAACGATCCCGTTGATGCGGTCAATCCCGGAGCGCACACTCTTGATCGTTTCCGGCATCATCTCAAGAGCCGTTTGCATCTTTGGCTCGGTATTGCCCTTTTCTTTGAGATAATCACCCAGTTTCGGCGAAACAATGTCCCAAAACTTCTGGATCATCTGGATGTTCGCGCTGATAAAGGCCGTAGGGTTGTTGATCTCATGCACGAGGCCAGCCGAAAGCGTTCCGAGTGTCGCCAGCCGGTCGCTGTGTACCAGCATCTTTGCGCGCTCTTCTGCAAGTTGCTCCATCTGGGTCGTGTATTGGAAAACTTTGTTATCATACTCAATCAGACGCAGGCCGACTTCGATGCGGCTTTTCAGCTCCGGCGGTTCCACCGGCTTTGTGATAAAGTCATGGGCTCCGGCTTCAAGGCCGTGGACGAGGTCTTCGATCTCGTTTTTTACCGTCAGCAGGATTGTATAGATCAGCGGCCCTTTTTCTCGGGTCATCAGGTCGCGGCAGAGTGTGACACCATCCTTGCGCGGCATGAGCCAGTCCAGCACCGCCAGCCGCGGCGGGTCTTCTGCTGTCAGGATCTCCCACGCTTCCATGCCGTCAGTGGCTTCTACGACTTCGTGGCCCCACTTGCGCAGGAGCGCGCGAAGCTCGATCCTTGTAATTCTGTCGTCGTCGGCGATTAGTACCTTCATACCCGCACCTTTGTCTCTAGCTTCCCTCAGGAAGACGCCATGACATCCTGCTCCAAGGTTTCACATAGCCGTTCAAATTCATGGCTCACGGTCTGTACTGCCTTGTCGAAATCCACCACGTTGTCTTCACGCACTGCGTCCTCCACATCGGCAGCGACCTGAAACAGCAACTCCGCCCCAAGCCCTACGGCAGTGCCTTTGATTTTATGTGCAACTTTCCCGAGCATCGGTCCGTCACGGCGTTGCGCCGCCATCTCGAATGCCCGGATATCTTCGCGGCCGTCTTCCAGATAGGCGGCAACGACTTCTTTCAGCAACTCCGCGTCATTATCAAGTGTGCGCATCGCGCGGGCCCGGTTCCAGATAACCAGTTTCTTGCCGTCCTGACCTGTCACCAACTCCGGATCAAACGGGACGCCGATGGTGTCGCACGCCGCCTGCAAAAGATCTGGCATGCGGAATGGTTTGTGAAGGATGCCTTCCACCCCAAGTCGCCGGATTTCCTGAATGCGGGAGTCGGAAGAGCCGAGAGCGGTTACGACCAGAATCTTCGAGGCGGAATACCGCTTTTTCGATTTGAGGAACCTTATCATGGCTACTGCGTCCATCTCCGGCATCATCACATCGGTGACAATCATCTTCGGCTGGAAGCTGCCGACAAGCGCACAAGCTTCCATCCCGTTATTGGCCACGCGGATTTCAGCTTTGGGAAAGAGCTTGCGGATATTGATATGGATCAGGGTTCTGAGCGAGCGGTCGTCTTCGACAATCAGGATACGTAGCGGCTCCGTTGGCGCAACTGCCGGTGACGACGCATCGGCCGGGCAAAACCGGTTCAGCGCATCGATCAGTGCGTCTTTGTCAATCGGCTTCGGAACGATTTCGTCCATGCCGCAGGTCAGGCACATCTCTTTGTCTTTCTGGCTGTTGAACGAGGTCATCGCCAGAATCGGTGTGTGTCGCCCTTTTTCGTTTGTGCGGATTTCTCGGGTCGCCGTCAGTCCGTCCATGATCGGCATTTCGCAGTCCATGAAGATCACATCGTATGGCGTTGCGAGGGCTTTTCCCAATCCTTCCTGACCATTGACGCCGACATCGACATGGCAGCCGAGTTTTTCCAGAATGGCGATTGCAACCTTGCGGATGATCGGGCTGTCTTCAACCAGCAAAACCCGTTTGGTTGATGAAATGCTGTTTTCCCCGTTGGCGTGTCCAGTAACGTCTGTGGGTGGCGTTGCGGTGATCGGCTCCTGTTGCTGGCGGCGTGCCGGATACATGATGTCCAGCAGTTGCGATTCGCGAACAGGTTTGACCACAGAAACGGCATCATCCAGTTGCAGGATTGTTTCCGGATTTTCTTCTGTCGGTTGAAGCCGGCTCATCAGAAGAATCCGCGGGCGCGGGTTGAATTTGCTGAGAAGTTCTTTTGCCGCCCGTGCATCAAGTCCTGGCATCGGATAGCTCAGAAGCAGGACGTCAAATTGTTGCGCTCCCGATTTCAGTGAATCAAGAGCCGGAGCAAGTTCGGAGAATGCCTCGCCTTTTCCGCCCCAGTGCCGTAGGCGACTTGCCAGAACCCTTCGGCTGGTCAGGCAGTTGTCGATCAAAAAGACCTGTACCGGTTTGTTTGCATCAATTTCTGGATGTTGTTCTTCCGGCATATCGGCAAGCGGAAGGGTGAAGGTGAACGCGTAAGCGCGGTCTGTTCCGTGGTCGCGGTCAACCTGAATCTGCCCGCCCATCATGGTGACCAGCTCGCGGCTGATTGCCAGATGCAGGTCTTCCTGATTGACGATATGGGTGCTGCCTTTTCCGCCGGTTGACTGTGGCGTGCTGAGAAGCATCATCCCTGTGTCGCTGTCTGTTATATGGACACAGAACGAGGCGGAGTCCTCTTGTTTTTCTTTCAGCTCAATTTTGACAAGAACGTGGTCGGACTGGGCGGAGTCGGCAATATTCCGGAGCAGGTTCATCATGATCTGCCGCATCCGTGTGGCATCTCCGATCAGCCATATCGGTGCATTGAACGGATACTCGACAACGAAGTCCAGTTCAGGCCCCAGCATTTGTGCAGCCATGAGTTGGGCGGTATCCTCGAGAGTCTCTTTGAGGTTAAACGGTTTCTGGTCAAGAGCCAGAAGCCCCGCTTCAATCCAGCTGGCATCGACAATATCGCTGAGCGTATTTTGTAGCATCCTTGCAGACTTCGAGGCCATGGAGACCTGGTCGCGCTGTTCGGTTGTCAACTCCGCATCTTGCAGCAGATCGAGCATGCAGAGGATGGCGCTCATCGGTGTGCGCATGTCTTTTGACATGCCGGCGATGGCCTGCATCATGCGGGATCGTACGGGGATTTGAGTCATTTGTGATGGCTCCATGACGTTAACCTGTTTCAAATTATCCGTTTATCTGATCGTCTTTATCTTAAGCCCGTCAAGCAACATCATAATCCCGCTGCGCTTTTCGGCAACGGTTTTTCCTGCAGGAATACTCGGATTATTACATTTTTTTGGATTGTGTTATTTTTGTTAACTTTGAGGATGCGTTTTAGCAGAGGAAGATTTTGAAAGTCGTGCTGCAATGAATGAATCAAGCAGGATTTGTGAGAAGTGAAACAGGACACCCGCCAGCGTTGCATGTCCGATAAGTGGATCGAGTGCAGGTTCAGCTTTTTGCAGAAGGAGCAGAACCGTGACCATAATCGGCAAGGTTTTTTGTGAACCGGTGAAAAGCATCGCGATGCCGTAGCTGCGTTGGAGCTTGAATAGTTTCCATACTGCCGTGGCGATCAGTAGCAATCCGATATGAACCATCAGTGCCTGCAGAACGATCATCCCGATCAGGCTGACGCTGACTGTCGACAATGTCTCAGCCTGTGCGCTGATTGCGATCCAGACAAATGCGATCACGCACGCTTGCGGTACAAATCCAAGCCAGCTGACTTTTTTCGAGCGTAGCGGAATCTGCAAAATCGCCCCGATGAAAATCGGGATCAGGACAAGCTGGACGATATTCCAGAGTAACGGCCACGGATCCATGTTGAGTTCCGAGCCGCTGGCTAGTGCGATGCGCAGGGAGAAAGGAAGCACTACAACCCCCAGCAGGTTCATGACCACCGTCAGGATTACCGCAAGGACGGATGAGCCGCCGGCAACCGTTGTCAGGACAATCGCAGACGAGAGCGTTGTCGGCATGCATGCCATGACCAGCAAACCCAGCGCAATCCCTTCGGTCGGATGAAACATGCGCACGATGCCGATTCCCAGAAGCGGTCCGATGAGGAGCGCGATACTTGCCCCGCAGCACACCGGCAGCAAGAATGACCGGATCTGCTTCAGCGCTTCCCGTTTTATTGTATAGCCCATGATCAGAAAGATCAGAACCATCAATACCGATTTTAGCCGGATGGGGCCAAATGATATGTCGGACGCAAAAATACCGGCAGCCGGAAACAGGCTCCCCGATAAAATTGCCACGACCAGACCAACCGGTAGAAACTTCGATTTCATTAATACTCCCTTATTTCTTGCCGCAGCGCGGTAAGAGAACAACCTTTTTCTGTCATCTGACCGGTCAAAATTCTGATGAACCATTCACTGCTTATACAGAAAATGAGAAAATCATTACCTCGGCGTTACGATAAAATAAGAATGATTTCCTTTTTTTATCAGCAATCAACTTTTGAGGCGATGCCTCCGATAAATAAAAAAACAATGAGTGTTAATATTTACAACTCTTTATATTATAGCATATAATAGATAATTGAATACAATAATCTGTGCGTTCTGGTTTATTGTACCCTGTATAAACATGTCGTCAAGCAACTGTTGGCGAAACTTTATCCGGCAATGTCTTGACAGGATCTCAACCCGGACTATACTACTTTCTTACGATGATGCCCGCGATTCTGCCGGTAACGGTTATGGGCAGGTCGCACAAACTATGTTTGGAACCAGACATGAACACTGGCCACATCAAGTGGTTTAGCCCCTCGAAGGGCTATGGATTTATCACCAAATCTGACGGCACCGATGTATATGTGCATTATTCGGGGTTGTCGGATGGGCAGGATCGCAAACTTCGCCCGTCTGATGAGGTGATGTTTGATGAAGAAACCGGCGAAAAGGGACCGAAAGCGGTCAATGTGCGCCGCGTGTCCGAAGCTACGCCTGAAAATACTTGACTGATACAATAGTCCGGGTATGATAGTCCGCATCATCGACAGCAGACATGTTGCTGCCGGATTTGGGACTACGGAAATCCGGCTGACGGTGTGTGAATATTTGGCAACCGGCGGATCAATTCGCTTCGGTTGCCGGTTTTGTCTAAATCAGAAGCGCGTTAATGTGCGCGTTGGGAATAGAAGAGCATCCGGTTTGGATTCCAAGCCGCAGTAGACCTGAGTACAAAGGAGTACTTCCTTGCAGTCTTACGATTCATTAGCCAGTCTTCACATGGATAACCTTGCGACAAAGGTCGGCGGCAAGTTCCGTCTGACGCGTCTGGTTTCACAGCGCCTTCGTGCGATCAACAGCGGCGAACCGCTTCTGGTTGACCGCCAGCCGAACGAGGCTCTTCTTGCTGCGGTTTGCCGCGAGATTGAAGAAGACCTGATTTCGCTGGATATTCCGGAAGTTGCCGTCAGCGCCGAAGAAACCGAATTCGATATCCTCGGTATCGACGAATCGATGGCGTAAGCCTCGGCGCTTTGCGCAGGCAGTTTCTGCCGTAGTGATTATGCTTAAAAAGTGCACCGGTTTTCCGGTGCACTTTTTCTTTTCATCTTTTATTCACTGTTCAAACAGAATGTGTTTCTGAATAGATGGCGGCAGAGGATTCTTTCTTACTCGTTTGTGTTCGTACCGTTGACAATCCTGATCAGGTTGCCGACCAGATTGTGTAGTTGATCGGCCTGTGAGGCCAGTTCCGCCGATGCCGATGCCGATTCTTCCGCGCAGGCGGCGTTGTTTTGCGTGACCGAATCCATTGATGAAATCGCTTTGTTGACCTGCTCGACGCCTTGTGCTTGCTCCTGACTTGCTGCGGTGATCTCTTCAATTAATTTGGCAATCCGGTTGGCGCCGGACTCGATTCCTGAAAAACTTTTTTCAAATTCATTTACAATGCTGGAACCTTTTCCGACGCGGGTGACGGTGCCTTCAATCAGCTCTGAAGTGTCACGCGAGGCTTGCGCAGAACGCTGGGCGAGGTTTCTGACTTCATCGGCCACCACGGCAAATCCTTTTCCCGATTCACCAGCGCGTGCGGCTTCGACGGCGGCGTTGAGGGCCAGCAGGTTGGTTTGGAAAGCGATCTCCTCAATCGTTTTGATAATATTGCGGATCTTTTCGGAGTATTCATTGATTTCCGCCATTGCCGTCGCCATACTTTGCACCGAGACTGCGCCTTCATTTACCCGTTTGCGGGTATCGATCATTGTTTCGTTGGCTTTGCGCGCGTTTTCCGCGTTTTGCGCGGTCATGGATGACATCTCTTCCAGCGCGGATGAGGTTTCCTCAAGGGCGGATGCCTGGGAGGTTGAGCCTTCTGCCAGCGACTGGCTTGCTCCGGCGATTTGTGAAGAGGTGTGGGCGAGTTGTTCCGAGCCGTTGGTGAGGGCTTCAATAATTCCGCCGACGGGTTTGGTGATGCTGCGTGCAATGAAGAAGGTCATCGCCATTGAGACCAGAACCGCGATCATCGTCAGGAATATACCGAGGTACAGGCTTCCTTGAAACGATCCGATGCGGTTTTCCAGAAGCAGGTCAAGTTCTTTTGAGGATGAGTCCCACAGGGAGAATGTCGAGTCGATTGCAGAGGACAGCGTGGCGCCAAACTCGTCTGAGGTAATGGTGAGATCGTCTGAGCCGCAGAGCGCTTTCAGTTGTCCGATCAGTTTGTCAGTTGCTTTGGCATAGGCATCTGCTGCTGGAGGAAGATTGGCTTGAAGGGTTTGACTAAGGCCATAATAGGCTTCATCGTTTTCGAGAATCGCGGGGACATCACCGTTAATGATACGGTCGCGGTCGTCCTGCTGCAGCTGGGCGGCATAGACAGCCAGTTGCACTTTCTCAGAAACGGACAGATAAGACCGCTCAAAGATTCCAGCAGTAAACTCCCTGATTTCCGCCAGACGGTTCTGCGTTTGCGGCAGCGCCAGGAGGGTGATATCCATCAGATAGTAGCTGTCCAGATC
>QKHZ01000081.1 GCA_003249795.1 bacterium
AAGTCCAAGCTGTCTGTGAATGTCGGGACAGAAAGCAAAACAGAAGCGATCACTCTGCAAAAAGGCATCAATCTGATCACAACAGAACTGGTTATTAAAAATCCGGATCTTTGGTTCCCGGCAGGATACGGTGAACAACCGCTTTATGACCTTATCATCAAAACAGACGACGATGAACATACGAAAAAAATCGGCCTGCGCAAACTCGAAGTCATTCACGAGAAAGATGAAATAGGAAAATCCCTGATCTTCCGCGTCAACGGCATTGATATTTTCTGTAAAGGTGCAGACTGGATTCCGGCAGATGCAATGCCGCAACGCCAGACGAAAGAAGTCTTCGACGACCTGATCCGCAGCGCAAAAGAGGCGAACATGAACATGCTCCGCGTCTGGGGAGGCGGGCAATACGAACGGGACGAATTTTATCAGGCCTGTGACCGGGAAGGGATTTTGGTATGGCAGGACTTCATGTTTGCGTGTTCTGAATACCCGGGCTGGGACCGGAGTTTTCTAGCTCTCGTCAAGCTGGAGGCAGAGCATCAGGTCAAACGCCTGAAAGACTACGCCTGCATTGCCATCTGGTGCGGTGACAACGAAATTCTCGGAATTCACTTGCATAATGAAAACAAACAGGAACTCACGCGCAAACTTCTTCATCTTGACCGTATTAATTTCGGTATTTTGGAACCGGCAGTCCTTGCAATCGACCCGAACCGGATGTTCTGGTACTCCTCGCCGTGTGCAGGCCCGAACGATTATCATAACACATTCAAAGAAGATCACTCGGGGGATATGCACTTTTGGAACGTATGGCACGGCACAGGGGCATTTGAAAACTATTATGATGTCATCCCACGCTTCTGCTCGGAATTCGGCTACCAGTCGCTGCCGTCAATGGAAACAATCGCAACATATGCGCCGAAAGAACAGTGGAATATTACCGCACCGGTATTCGACCACCACCAGCGCAACAATAGCGGCAATACGAAAATCACACAGATGTTCACCCGGTACTTCCGTATCCCCGAAGGATTTGAGAGTTTCGTCTACCTGACGCAAGTCCAGCAGGCTCTAGCGATCAAGACTGGTGTCGAATACTGGCGCACGCAACGGCCGGTCTGCATGGGGGCGCTCTACTGGCAACTGAACGACAACTGGCCGGTCTGCTCATGGTCGTCGCTGGATTATGGCGGCAAATGGAAGCTCCTGCATCACGCCGCCCGGCGATTCTATGCACCGCTGATGGCGACTGCATATAGAAAAGATCCGGAAGTAGTCGAAATCTGGGGCGTCAACGATACTCTCGCCGATGAAACAGTGACCGTAGACCTAGCGGTTTATGACTTCAATGGTAATATTCTCAAAACAGAAGCTATCAATACGATATTACCGGCACAGTCATCGACTGAAATCAAAAAGGAAGTGCGCACAGCATTCTGCCCGACACCGGAAAAAGGATTCCTGATCGTCACGCTGAGGTCATCCCAAGGAACATTTGAAAACGTTCTGTTCCTTGAACATCCGCAACGGTGTGAGCTCAGCAAGGCTGATGTCGACTTAACGATTACAGAAAATAAAAATGGTCTAAGCGTAACCCTAACCACTGATAAACCGGTCTTTTATCTCTCAGTTGATACCTGCGGCGTATGCGGTGAGTTTGATGACAACATGATCACACTGCTTCCGGGAGCACCAAGAACGCTACGCTGGAACGCAAAACAGCCTATCACAAAAGAGCAACTCGAAAAGGCAATTACACTGCGTCATCTGCGCCAAACATATAGCTGACTCAATCAGCGACCAAATCAAATTACGGCCTGCGGGACTTGCCTCCTGCAGGCCGTTTTATTATAACCTGATACAAATATTAAGTTTGCGTTCCCTCCTTGCGTAGCGTTTGATTTATGCTATACTCTTTAACTTACGTAAATCGCAAAGGGAAGAATAAATACGATGGATGTTTTAGGCACGCCCAAAACATGGGAACTGGTCGACAGGTTGCTGATGCTGGCAATTGACGAAGACATCGGCCCGCAGGACGCGACAACGGTCACGCTCATTCCCGAAAATGCCAGCCTTCAGGCAGCCTATGTAAGCCGCGCTGAGGGGATCGTCTCCGGTCTGGAAGTCGCGGCGCGTTTCTTTCAGAAACTTAATCCTGATGTAATATTCACCGCATCCTGCAAAGACGGAGATCCAATCCGTTCCTGTATGGCAATAGCGACGGTAAAAGGCCCCGCACGGTCTGTTCTGACGGGCGAGAGGATCAGCCTGAACCTGCTGCAACGGATGAGCGGAATTGCGACCCTAACCCACAGCTATATCGATAAAGTCAGCGGAACAAAAGCAAAGATCCTCGACACGCGAAAGACAACGCCGGGACTGCGGATTCTGGAGAAGATGGCCGTCGTTCATGGAGGCGGTACCAATCATCGCATGGGGCTCTATGACATGGTTCTGGTCAAAGACAATCACTTGCCGCTGATCAGCGACGGCAAAGAGGCCGAGGTGGTTGGCTCCGCCGTCTCGATCCGTAACGCGATCCTCTTGACCCGAGAACGTTCAGCGCTGCCAGTCATGGTCGAAGTCGACACAATGCAGCAGTATGAGGAGGCTCTTGCGTGCGAGCCGGACTTCATCCTGCTTGACAATATGTCCCCCGATACGATGAATAAAGCTGTCCTAATGGCAGATGAGGCGCTAGCATCAGGCAAGAAGCGTCCGCAACTGGAGGCCAGCGGCGGCATTAACCTAGATACCGTTCGCGCCGCGGCAGAAAGCGGCGTTGACCGCATCAGTGTCGGCGCCTTGACCCACAGTGCGATTGCGCTTGATATTGGCCTCGATTACTTAAACGCAGAAAAATAACCTTACGATATAAAATTCACGACATAGGACTCAAATATGCTTCACCTGAAGGAAGACCCTTGGTACAAACCCTCCGAGCTGG
>QKHZ01000059.1 GCA_003249795.1 bacterium
GAATCCGTTGGAGGATGGTCACAGACAAACCGATTTATTCTGCCGGTTGCCGGAATATTCATTTTAAAGATATCCACCTGCAGAAACGGCGGGACCGGGCTTTCTCACTGCACTTTGATAACGACAACTGGTCGCGCAGTGTTTATCCGACCGCAACCATGCCGGTTCAGGAGAATATCATTCTGGAAAACATTTCATTCGAAAACAGAATTGAAAAACTGATGGACTCGATCACTCCATGCGATTGCCTGAAAATCATCAATTCCGTTTTGGACAATTCTTCCGTATTCCTTCGATCTCTACCATATAAAACAAAAGACTATCCTGAAATGAAAATACTCTTTTCCGGCACGACATTCAAAGGCGATGGCGGGCCGATCGTCGAATGCGAGACAGGCAGGTCGGCGGCGTTAAAAGTTATCGGTTCCCTTCTAGAAAATCCGGACGCTGCGTTTTCGACAAGCGGAGACGTGACAATCGCAAGCGCCGATATCCATTTGGATCAATAGCAAACATCTCTTACCTGAGGAGTAGTGATATGGTTTCAACAAACGGCAATATTTATTGTCTCGGCAATGCACGCTTCACGATTATCACACCGAATTGCATCAGAATGGAGTACAGCGAAAATGCCAACTTTATTGACGCGCCGTCATGGTTCGCCGTGAATCGCCAATATGCTGCATGCGAGCACCGGCTGCAAGATGATAAAGACCGGTGGACAATCAATACCGGTTGCATTGAGTTGTCGTATCGCAAATCCTCAGAGCCGTTCAGCGCTTCCAGCCTGACAGCAGAATTCAAATTTGGAAACGGCTCTGCCCACTGGGTGTTCGGCATGAATAACACAGCCAACCTTGTCGGTACGCTGCAAACACTGGACGGAATTCAAAAGGCAATGCCTCTGCCCGAAGGCCTGATCAGTCGTGACGGGTGGTATTGTCTTGATGATTCTTCCAGCCATCTTTTCGTCGGCAACTGGATCGAACCACGTCCGGAAAACTCGGGATCGGACTTTTATCTTTTCGCTTACGGCAATAATTTCAAACTTGCGCTGCAGACTCTTACCACCATCTCGGGATCGGTTCCATTGCCGCGCAAATGCATCTTCGGTTCATGGTATTCACGCTGGTATTCCTACACTTCCGATGACTACCGCAATATTGTCAAGGAATTTGATGAACACAAAATTCCGCTGGATATCATGGTTATGGATATGGACTGGCATGACAAAGAAAAAGCGACGCACGGGCATGGCTGGGCAAACATGCTCGGATGGACCGGATGGAGCTGGAACAAAGACTTGATCCCTGACGCAGAAGCGCTGCTGAAGTGGTATCACGATCAGGGACTGAACGTCACGTTGAATGTACACCCGCATGACGGGGTTCGCGAGCATGAGGACTGCTATGCCGACTTCATGAACGAAATTGGGGAAAAACCCGACAAACCTGTCCCGTTTACGGCAGGCAATAAAAAGTATCTGGACGCCTATTTTAACATTGCGCACGGACAGCTTGAAAAACAGGGCGTTGATTTCTGGTGGGTCGACTGGCAGCAGGACTCGATCATGCCAGAGGCCGAAGGCATTAAAGGCATGAAGCACCTTCCGCTCCTGAACCACGCCTACTTCAAATTCAGCGAACGCTCAGCGGAAAAACGCGGGCTCGGATTCAGCCGCTGGGCCGGTTGGGGCGACCAGCGCTATCCGATCCATTTTTCCGGTGACGCGCAAAGCAACTGGGACATGCTGGCGTTTGAAATCTATTTTACGGCGACGGCCTCGAATGTCGGATGCTTTTTCTGGTCACATGATATCGGTGGTTTTTGCGGAAAACGCGATCCCGAACTCTACGCCAGATGGGTTCAGTTCGGCGTCGCCACCGCCGCAATGCGAATGCACTCGACCGGAGACGAGCTTGACCGCAGGCCGTGGAAATGGGACACCGAAGTGGAAGAATCAATCCGGCAGAGCTTCCAGCTCCGCAGCCAGTTGATGCCGTATATTTATAGTCAGGCTGCAAAGAGCTGCCGCGATTCGATTCCGTTATGCCGCCCGCTCTATTACGATTATCCGGACGATGAACGCAGTTACCAGGCGCAGCACCAGTACCTATTCGGTGACGCGTTCCTTGTTGCGCCGGTGATCAGCAAGCGCAATTCAGACGGCTATGCGACAACAAAAGTGTGGCTGCCGAACGGAGAATGGGCTAACTGGTTTACAGGTGAAATTTACGATGGTAATCAAATGATCGAGCAGAAATCTGATATCAATACATTCCCGTTCTTTGTCAAAACAGGATTCCCCGTTGTCATGCAGCCGATGACGCTGCGGATGACGAGTAACATCCCGGATGAATATACCGTAACCGTATTTCCTGGCAAACGTGACTGCATGCATGAATCCGACCTCTATACAGATGACGGCATCAGCCAGAAATACAAAGACGGAGAGTATTCCCTCGTCAAACTGAAATTCAAACAGACCGGGGATACAGCAGAGCTTGACACGGTTCCCGAGCAGGAAATCGCTAACTCCAATTTATCGAACCAAAAAATGAGTTTGAACCTTCACGGGAATCATCATCTGTCAAAAGTTTATATGAACAAGAAACAGGTTCCTCTTGCGTGAAAGGCGCAACAGCCACGATCGCGAAATCATTTGCCGACCATAATTACGAACTCCGGAGCCAGCAATCGCTGACTCCGGTTTTTATTTTCCTTATAATTATCTTCACGGTTTTAACTCGGATTTATTTTATTCATAAAGTAACAGAAAAGGATTGGAATACCAACGCTGTTTATTATCTTTTGGATCGATACGCACAGAAATGGTTTGCGATAGGCTTGAGGCCGTTTTTATTCGCGTAGCGTCCTCGCCGCGAAACCGAAAGGAGAGCATCGTTCCGGATTCCAGCATGATATTCCCATCGCATGCATTATC
>QKHZ01000065.1 GCA_003249795.1 bacterium
AACATCAAACCCATTGCCACTCATAACCCTCTCCCAATCCGCCCGTTGCATGGCACAACTATCTGACAATATTCTTTTGTATGCAGTTGGTGAAGAAATCCGTTTGCTGAATAAGGTGTTGCACGACGACCAATGGCAGAAAGCTGTAACGTCAGAGGCCTGGGTAACGATTGAAGACGCGAACTGGACCAGTATCTCCATCCTTGATAATGGTGCCCGAATCGCTGCAGCCGATGCACATGGCAAATACGTATATCTATTTTCACGAGATGGCCGGACACTGAACAAAATTGGTGGCGATAAGGAATTCATTGTACCGAGCCCTTACTTCTCTGTCGCGTGGACTGGCCAAACCCTTGCCGTCACCGACCCCGGGCGCCACTGTATTAAGATGTATGACAAAGACGGCAACTACCTGAAGCAGTGGGGCAAGACCGGTACGGAAGACGGAAGTTTTAGCGGTTGCTGCAACCCTGCTTTTATTGTAGCGCTTCAGGACGGAAAAATCGTCTCCTCGGAAAAAGGAACGCCGCGCGTCTGCGTTTTTTCTCCTGACGGCACATTTCTTGGTAAAATTTACTCGTCCCCGTCCGGCAGTGAAGCGCCTTTATTGGCAGCAATCACGAACCAGAACTTCTGCCCTGACAACAGCATCAAAAATCTCTGGGCATTAGGCAATCGACTCATCGTTTTTGACCGGCCGAGCAGAACAGCCCATCAATTCCAGATCACAAATAATTATTATGGCAAATTCCAACACTATGACCCCACGACAACTGATTTCAAAAATGAGTAAACTATCATGAGAAATAATCCTTCCGACCACCACTCACGATATACCGACTTTCACCCGATGCGCCGTGAGTTTATCAAGGCCGCCTTGCGGTGGGGGGCTTTCGGGGCTTTGGCGGCACTTGGCGGAGCCCTCATCCGAGACAGAGAAAACGGTTCACAGGCTGGCTCTGACCTTCCCTGTACTAGTCACGGCTGCCGTGACTGCAACCGAAGCAGTACCTGCAGTCTGCCGACTGCTCTTTCCTACCGAAATCATCAATGATAGTTTTATAAATATTAAGTAGATACAATAAATATCTTATCTTTATCCCTTGTCTTTGACCAATTGCTTTCAAAATCGGGAGCTCCGTCTCTCTTTCTTATCTATCGCGTCCTTCTGCCAACTTTGACTGATGATCTGTTCCATCGCTTAAACCTCAGTTTTAGCCTAATCAGAATTCCGTTTTCCGTGAAATACACATAATGTATAAATCGCTGTCGATATAGAGCCAATTTGACTAAATTATACTTTTCCAACACTTGTTAATAACTTTTTAACAAGTCTATATATTGTTATTCAACAACTTATAGAATTTACGAAAATCATTGATTTGACAACACGGTTTTATATCATATGTTATTTACAAGTTGAGATTCACTGCTCAGGACAGCAAATATGGTTCGACCAAAGAAAAACGGACATCTGGCAATCTATCAGGATCTGCTTCAACTACTGGCTTCCGGTGAGATTGCCCTTGGGCAACTCATGCCCTCAGAGAATGAACTCACGCTGAAATATAACACCACCCGCTTCTATATCCGCAAGGCACTGCAGATGCTGGAACAGGACGGGATTATCGAAAAGCGCCAGGGATTTGGCCGAACCGTGATCCTTCTTCCTGATCCAGATACTCATATTGACAATAATAATATTGATACAGAAAGTGATTGTTCTGAGAATATGTCAACAAGCCCACTTGAGACAAGCACACGGCATCCGGATACCACTGCGTCACAAGACCGGCAACCGGCAGCGTCAATTGACACATTTACATCGAAACAATATGAACCATCCGAGCCGACTCAGTTGTCACCTGTCAGGGAGGTAAACCCAATGGCAACACCGATGACGCAATTCAGAAATGCCCCGGCTACCGCAAACAACGCATTTTTCGGACGGCGCGGTCAGGCTGCGTTTACGCTGGTTGAGCTTCTGGTCGTGATCGCCATTATCGCAATTCTGGCGTCATTTCTGATGCCGGCGCTGAGTAAAGCGCGTGACTCGGCGCGAACGATTTCGTGCATCAACCAGCAGCGGCAGATCGGTTATGCCCTGCAGTTATACGCCGACGAGAACAACGACTATGCCGCCACAGCCGTCCCGACCGGAAATAACGGCTGGTTCAAAACACTTGGCGCGTATTTTAGCGGGTCACTACAGATGTGGGCTTGCCCCGGTACACCGGAGGCGGCAACGCAACTGAATGTCAATATCAACACCGACAGCAGTAGCGTACTGTTTGCAAAGTTCCGCAACTACGCCGGCATCGGCATCAACGGCTGGCAGTTTAAAGGGCGCGACACAAGCAATAATCTGAACATTCCTAAACTGACGAAAATGCGAAAGCCGGGGAAACTGATCTACAGCGCGGACGGCCGACTCGGTGTTGATTTTCAGGAACTGACCGGAGGAGATCCGGCAAACAACGGGCTTCTGTATCTGGTTCCAACGGATAATGTTTATCCGATTGAGGAACCGATGGGGCACTTCAGTTACCACGTGCGCCACCAGAATCTCATCAATATCGGATTCGTCGACGGACATGCAAAATCGATCTCCGGAACGGAGTTTTTCCTGTGGAAAGCAGAGAAATACACGGTTAATGGCTGGGAACGTTTTATCGGAGACCATAACATGGGCGAATAACCGTCCCTGCCATTTTGCACAAATCAATATTCATCAGCATCTGCCGGTTTTGTTTATGAAAGGGGCAATCCATGCGCCTGAAGAGATCCGTCATGCCTTTTGTTCTGAGTTTGAGCATCTGCCTGTGTTGCATCCAAGGCTGCGCACAGGATACCGCTACCAACTTGCCAGAGGCAAAACCGCAGGCAACTGAGCCGGCGAAAATCAAACCGAAAATGCTGCGCTCTGTCGAAGAACTGCCGGTCGACCGCTTTGACGAATATCAGGCCGGAACCTTTCCGCCGGAGCCGTGGATTCCGTTGGGGCCGGAAGATCCTGCGGTAACAACTACGCTCAAGGCGGAAGCCGAGTCGCCATTTGTCGGCAATGCCGTCACCGGAAAAGCACTCGTTGTGAATGACCAGTCACAAAACAGCGGCACCGGCACCGGCATCGGCTGCGAGTTCTTCGCGCCGCCTGAAGGAAAAATTTACATCGGCTTCGACTTCCGTTACTCATCTGCAAGCGGCAAGGCAAACGAACTCGATACCGTCATGTTATTAGACACAAACTCGCAACCGGTGGCCGACGCACCCGCACCTGCGCTTGAGCTGCACCTCGGGCAGAACGGTAAACTTTCCCTATGGGGAAAAGACAATACGCTGCAACCGCTGGCGGAGTTAAAGCCGGACTTGTATTATCATATCGCGCTGGTTATCGATGGCGGGAATGTCGAATCCACCGTGACCGCCGCCGACAATATCTCGAGCAACCAGCATGCGATCAAAGTTATCAATGATGCTTTTGTCGAAAATGCCAGCGGATCATTTCTTGCACCGAAACAATTCACGCGCCTGTCCTTTTTCTCAAACGGGCCTGACACTGCAATCGGCTCGTGGACCATTGACAACATTTGCATGGCAGGGCAAGTCGATGCGTCGCGCAAACAGTGGTTCCCGTTTGAGCAGCTACCGAAAGAGGCACTGCGAACGAGTGAGAAAAAAGTTTTTGCTTACTATTACATCTACACCTCAGGCCTGTCCTCCAATGATCCGGGACTGTCGTGGTTTACCCGCACGATGATGAACCCGACGCTGACGAAAAAAGACCGGCAGAAAGCCGGAACCGAATCGCTGTGCCGCCCGCTGCCGCGCGTTCCGTTTGCGGATGAGGGACTGGACAAACGGCAGGAGATCGAAAAGGGAATGGAAGAAGAGGTGCGCCTTGCGATCCAGCAGGGGCTTGACGGATTCTTCGCAGACTTCCACACATATCCGGTCGCACAGGGCGGGCAAGCGCATTTTACGGAAAACTCATTCTCCCTGATGAACGCCGCGCACAACGTTGATCCTGATTTTAAAATCATTCCGGCGGTGTATTCGTCTGCGCAAAATAGCGGAATCAACGGAGAAGGCGACGAAGGGTGCGATCCGATCCGGTATGCAAATTCGCCGATTATTAAACGCATCGCGGAACACCCCGCAACGATGCGGCTGCCTGACGGACGGATTGTGTTCAGCATGTGGCTGACCGAACGCCACAGTGCAAACTGGTGGCAACAGGTGATGCAACAGCTTGAGAAAAACGGCACGCCAATCGCACTCGTAGCACAGTTTAATTCGTACAATACGCTGAACTCATTTAACGGCGTCTGTTACGGCATGGCGCACTGGGGACCGCGTGACCCGCGTAAATTTGACTGGACAGAACGCGTTCGTCCGTTAACAGAAAAGGTCGTGTTTCCGATCTGTAATCAGGATGTCCGCACCCGCGGCTGCGAACTGTGGGAAGCCGAAGGCAGCGGATTGCTGCGATCGTTGTGGTCACAGGCAATCGGTGACGGTGCAGACTGGGCATTTATGAATACGTGGTCCGACTACACCGAAACGCCGATGGAGCCGTCAACCTACATGGGCTTTGTTCCCTATGACATCAGCGCCTATTACATCCAATGGTTCAAAACCGGAAGACAGCCTGAAATCGTGCGCGACCGGCTCTATTATTTCTACCGCCGCAACCGCACCGATACGCAACCGGAAAAAGGCACCATGTGGTCATTCCGGCAGGGACAGCCGCAAAACGAAGTGGAACTTCTCGCATTTCTGAAAGAGCCAGGGGTTCTGTCGATCACCATCGACGGAAACGAAACGCGTAAAAATGCACCCGCCGGAATTACATCATTTAAAATGCCGATGCCGGAAGGAAAACAATATGCTCCGTCATTCGCACTCTACCGCGATGACAAAACCGTCGCCGCACGCAAAGGTCACTACACCGTCCTCGATCCCGTTGAATACCAGCACATGATCTATTCCTCCGGAACGATCCCGACAAATGAGGAACTGTCACCAGAACCATAAACCCGGATTCAAATTTTTAATTACCAATTAGTAACTGATATTCAAAACCATCACCGATTCAAGGAGATTTCCGTGAAGAGCACTGAACACGTCTTATTCAAATCGACAGGAGTATTTTTCGCCGTTGTTTTCGGACTCTTTCTGCTTGGGGCACACAGCCCTGCCAGTGACGCGTCCCCAATCGCAGCCGCTGATCTTCAATGGTCTCTGCAAAACCGGCCTCAGGACAAAGTCAGCCTCGCAGTGAATGACGAAGCTCTACAGCTTGACTTCATCGTGCAGGCAGACACCACAAAACAGGTCGGGCACCAGTCGTTTCAAACATCAACGATTTTATTGCTTTTGAAAGATCCGCAACCGTTATCGCAGAGTACGAAACGGATTCTGTTTGAAGTCTGCGGGATGCAACCGTCTGCAAAAAAAGGGACAGTCCTGTTGCTGATGCCGGTGTTTCTTGATGCAAACGGCGAGCGGCTCGTTTACAACCCGCACAAGGCGCAGCACCTGTACAGCGGCACAAAAAAGTGGTCAGGATGGAAAACGCATTCGTTCTATTCAACAGAAGCAGGAGGAGCGGCGACCGACTCGTTCACCGCGACCGGCGGCGACGGCAACGCGTGGCCCGACGGGCAACTGACGTTTCTCGGTTTTGAAATCACCGTCCGCGCAAACAATACACAAGAATACTCCGACCACCTTGAAATCGGATCAATTGCATTCGGCGGCGACCTGATCCCGTATCACGATCCTTATGTCTACGCCGACGCGCTGCTTGAAAAAACGGGAACCTATCAAATCGCCACACAGGTCTTGAACAAATTTCAGGACACGCCTGTACGCGAAATAACCGATACGCTGCAGTTTGATCCGGCGCGACCGTCCCTTTGCAAGCAGAAGATCAGCTTCACCCTCGGCCCCGACGACAACTACTGGATCCGTTACCAGATTAAAAATGCACAGGGCGATGTCGTTGCCACTGACCAGATGCGGACATGGGTCGAAGGCAATAATAACGCACCGGCGCCGACGCCGGTCGACCTGAACGCGGCGCCATCCATCGGTGTCCTGCGCATCAATCCGGGCCATGCAACCTGCGGCGTGTATGAACGCTCAAAAGAAGCCACACTCACGATCCGCGCGTTTGCGAAAGATTTTCCTGACGGATTTACCCTCAACTGGCGGATCGAACGGTTTGCGTTCCCCGAAATTGTTACTCAAAAATCACAGGCGGTTTCATTCGGTAAAAACGGGAAAACGCCGTCGGTCGACATTCCGATCCCGCTGGATCTGCCTGCAGAGTGCGATGCGTATAAACTGATTGCAGAGGCATGTATCGGCGAGAAAACAATCGACCGGCAGGAATATGTATTCGGCTTCCGTACTGATATGAGTAAAAAATATCAAGGCCGGATCGGACCGCGCACAACGCGCGAAGACGTGAAGAAAAGCGCTTATGTCCGCATCAGCTATCTGCCCATGCGCAACGGTAAGCGCATCGATTTCACTTCACGCGACGAAGCGCTGAACCGGTTTGACGCTGCCATTGAAAAAATTTCACAGATCACGCCGAACGTCACCTACATGATCGATACCGCAAGTTTTGAGGTTCTGCCCGGAGTTTTTGACTTCGAGTTGCTGGACAAAATCATGGACAAAGCAACCGACTACGGCTGCCGCCTGACGCTGCGCCTGAGCCACGCCAACCACGGCACTGAAAACCTCCTGCGCTGGCAGCGTTACTGGCCGCAACGCAACTCAGACGGAACGATCAACTCCGGCCACGATTTTTACGGTAGCTTCTCCGTCGCAGACCGTAACTACCTCGACAGCTTCCTGAACGGATTCAAAGCCCTGCACGACCGGTATGAAAAACATCCCGCATTTCAGGGATACCAGATTTTTGAAATCGCAGGCGAATGGGCCGTACTCGACCAACCGTGGAACGGCAGCATCGTCAGTTATGAAAAAGTCGCGCGCGACGCGTTTACCGCATATGTCCGCAAACACATCACGACCGATCTTCCGGCACTGAACAAACGCTGGAAGACCGCGTTTGCATCCTGGAAAGACGTGACCCCGCCGCAACCGACAATGGAACAAGGCACCGCACCCGACCTGCGGCTCTACTGGCTCGACTTCATGCAGTTCAAACACGAACTCGATACCAAGGTTTGGATCACGACCGCCGCCGGCAATATCCGCACATATGACAACGACGCCGTCATTATCGTCTACAACCTCGACCCCGGCGGTTTTGAAGATGCAAGCGGAGTGTCGACCATTGATTTTCTTCATAACGGCGGCAATCATTTTCTGCGCGGAGAAGGAAGCCTCGTCTCAGCGTGGAACAACAACAAAGTCGGCTGGATCACTGAGCCACATCAGCCCCACTGCTGGGCCGCATACGGAGACAAAGGCGACCGTGGGTGGCTGCTGGACTGGACAACCTACATCATGCTCGCGCAAGCCGGAGCAGGCGGTGCGAACATGCATATCTACTACCTTCCGCTTAACGGGAATGAAGACCTGAGCCTGACGGCACACTACGGACGCGAGTACGCATTCGACCGCTTCGAGCAGTGGATGCCGCTGCTTCGCGAGATGCACGGTGTGCAGATCAAACAAACGCCGCCACAGATCGCCGTCACGCAGGATATCTTCACCCTTTTCTGCAAACACCGCACCGTTTTCGAACCGCGCATGGATGATCTGCGCCGCTGGTTTGAGCTGCTGAAAAACGACTCGCTGGACTATGAAGATTTCCGCGCCGAAAACAGTGGCAGCTACAAACTCATCCTGCCGAACATCCTTGACGAAGTCATGAGTAAGGACAGCATCACCACCTTGCAGAACCAGATCGCCTCCGGTAAAAAAGCCGTCATCAGCGCCATGTGCGGAAGCCACTGCCCTGAGATGCCGGCAGAGTCTTTTGCATTGCTCAAAGCTCTCGGCATCAAAGCGCCAGAAAAGTCTTTTACAACAACTTCGGAAAATGTTTCGGCCTCTGTTTCACAAACGAATCCGTTTTTCAAAACCGATTCCGCCGTGCCTTTCTTTACCCTGGCTGACATGAAGCGCAAACTGCAAGACCCGAATATGAAAGACTGGTTCTATCAGTGGCCATACCGCTGGCTTCCGCAGACGGATTACTTCCGCGTGTACTTCGGACACAACGCCAGTGACGGCAAAATCATCGCGACATTCACAGACGGCAGCACCGCTGTATCATTACACAAATATGGAAAAGGCGAAGTCCTTGTCTTCTGGGGGCTGCCGGACTATTCGTCCGAGTCGATGAAAGGGTTCATGCAGAATGTCGCCGAGTGGGCAGGCGTCGAAAACCACCGCAAGGGAAATCCTGTTCCGCTGACGATGGAGGGCGATCACGAAAAACTGAACCGGCATTATGCAATCATGTATCAGGATGAACCGGGAACCTACTGCCAGAAGTTACCACTGGTGCCCGAGGGCGAATACTTTGTCGACAATATCGTCGACGGGGCGCGTTACGGCGTCTTTACTGCAAAGGAACTTCATGACGGCGTTAACTGGACATGGTACAAGGGACAGTCACCACTGAAAATCCTGCGCATGATTCCGAAAAAAGAAATGCGTTCGCGCTGGGTCGATAAATATCAAGACGTCATCACAAAAGGCCAGTGACTGCGACGCACGCGATTTATTTCGCACCTTGTTATACTGAATTAAGGGGAAAAGATCAAAGCCAGCGCTTGCGCCTGAAGTAGACGACCATGCCGCATGCAATCAGAAGCATCAGGCCAAGCGCGTAGGCATACCCGTACCGCCACTTGAGCTCCGGCATGATCTCGAAGTTCATTCCGTAGATTCCGGCGACAAACGTCAGCGGGATAAAGATCGTCGCCAGAATCGTCAGCACTTTCATGACCTCATTGGTACGGTTACTGATTGTCGTCAGGTACGTATCCCGAAGGCTTGCGATCAACTCGCGCAGGGTCTCGGCAGAATCGGCCACATGAACTGCGTGGTCATAAAGGTCGGCAAGATAAGGCACCAGCATCTTTGTCATTAGCGGCGTCTCCATCTGACGCAACTCACCAACGCTTTCACGTAGCGGCCACACCGCTTTGCGCAAAACCATCGCCTCAGTACGCAAGTGCTGCAAGACCTGCGGCGTCTGCGGTGACGGGTCTGTCATCACTGCCGCATCGAGCGTTTCGATAATCTCACCCATCGTCTCGAGCAGAGAGAAATAGCCGTCGATAATCGCGTCGGCAAGACCATAGGCGAGATAATCAGCGCCACACCGGCGGACACGACCGACTCCCTGCCGGATGCGGTCACGCAATGGATTAAAAACATCGCCCTGCTGCTCTTGAAACGACAGGACAATATTTTTACCCAGAATCAGACTCACCTGCTCGGACATCACCGTCTGACGCGTCGGATCAAACCGCAGCATTTTGAAAACCAGATAAATATAATCGCCGTAGTTTTCCGCCTTCGGACGCTGGCCGGTGTTAACGATGTCTTCCATCACCAGCGGATGCAATCCAAAATGTGTTCCCAGCTTTTCGACAAGATCCGTGTCATGCACGCCGTCGACATTGATCCATGTTACCGACTCCGTATCCCGATACGCGAAACACGCCTCCGCATCCGCAACCGTATTCTCGTCAACCGTATCTTCCGTATAATCAAACACCGTGATCCGCGGTTGCTGTTGCAGACGTTCGCCCACATGCACAAGCGCGCCTGGAGCCTGCCCCTGCTTGAGCGAGTTTTTCCAGAACAAACGGCTAACCGCACCGATCTCTTTCATCACCGTTTTTGAGAGCGAACTGAAGTCCATAAGATTTTTCCTGCTACTTTTTTAACAACCTGTTTACGTGACGATATTTTTCGAATCGCAAACATCTTTCACTCATAAAAAAAGTACGCCCGAACAAACAGGCGTACCTTCCAATAAGTTCATTTCAGAACGATCAGGCGCAACTGTACAGACTGAGTAACATCCGCCCCGATGACAATTCTTCCGGAACGCTTAGTCATTGCTTTCTGTCGGCGCAAGGCAAACCTGTAGCGCAAAATCCATTCCCTCAGTCTCGAACAGAACCACGATATTCGGCGTTCCTTTGCGATGAGTGATTTCGTGGCCGTGGCCGGAAACAACACTCGGGATACTGATTGTAAAGTGATACTTGGTCTTCACCAGCATCGCTTTGGCCTGACCTGCGATCATATTGATCACTTCACCCACACCGTCACAGACATCGGGATTCAGTTCCGCACCCATGTCCATTCCGAGCATCTTGCCCACAACTTTGCATGCCAGCGCCTTCGGAAGGCTGACAACCACGCTGCCGGTAGCCGCACCCGTCAAGCCCATCACGCCCGACACGTCGCCCAGCATCTTGTGGTCGTCTTTGAGAAACAGTTTTTTGCGGTGTGCTTCCATTCCGCACATGGTCGAGAAAACATTGCGCGTCGCATCGATAAACGGGTTGATGAACTCGACATTGACCGCCGGTTTTTTCTCTGTGGCGTTTTTCAACGCCTTGGCAACGGCAGTCACCAGATCTTTTGCGTCAATCGGCTTGTTGACTACGCCCGAGGCACCCGCCTTCATTCCGGCAAATGTCGTTCCGGCTTTTGCCTTGGCACTGAGGATCAATACTGGAGCCTTATCACACGATTCTTTTGCCGTCTTGACCATTCCCGCGCCGACTGCCGGGTCGTACTCCCAGTCCACCAGCACACATGTTTCAGCCGTAACCTGTCCGTTAATTTCATCATCGGCAGCGACTGCCGTGACCTCAACATTCGATACATTCAATTGCTGGAATGCCCCGCGAACCATGTTCGGCGTTGTTCCACTATTACTGATCACAAGAATTTTCATGCGGCAATCCGTTTCACGTCTGACTTACTCATTTCATATGCGCAAATCCCACGCCTCCGCAATCAGAGACATCTCACAGGTCGCGCCCTCTTTCCAGACAGACTAGTCCAGAAAATCCGCCAATTTTTCCTTGAGAACTTCAGGAGTAAATGGTTTGACAATATAGTTATTCGCGCCGGCTTTAATCGCCGTCACCACATTCTGCTTTTCCGCTTCTGTCGTGATCATGATTACGGGAATGGTTTTATTGCTTTCGCGCACTTTGGTCAGGAAATCCAGACCATTCATGTTCGGCATGTTCCAGTCCGTCAACACCAGCGTCACGTCAGGATTGGCAGTCAGCGTTGCCAGTCCTTCAACCCCGTCGGCAGCTTCAACAATATTTTCCTGCCCGATCGTCTTGAGCGTGTTGGTAATAATGCGCCGCATCGTCGAAGAATCATCCACGACCAAAATCTTTGCCATTGCTCTCCTCCGTTTATACTTGCTTCATCTCAATAATAAAATTGCTGTCACAACCGACACGCTCTCCATTGCATGTTTCTGTAGCAGCGTTGACTTCGTTTATCCGCAGGACGTACGGCACAACCATGCCATACCCCGATTTTCAAAACAACTATCATACCACGTCTGTGGCATATGCAAGTTAGAGAAATGAAAAAATAGCCTCGGGAATCCGGCCAAGCGGGGCAATTTTCTCGGCACCGCCCAGTTTGATCGCTTCTTTCGGCATCCCGAAAACGACACAGCTTTCCTCATCCTGCGCAATCGTATGCGCACCCGCATCCCGCATGTTCTTCAGGCCTCCGGCGCCATCAGCGCCCATTCCAGTCAAAATCACACCGACAGCCTGACTGCCCAGAACTTTAGCCGCCGAATTAAACAACACCTCCACCGACGGACGGTGCCGGCAAACAAGTGGGCCATCGCGACGCTGAACGATTACACCCGTCGATGCCCGCTGCACAACCGTATGCGTATCGCCGTGGGCAATAATCGCACGCCCGGGCTTGACCTCCAGCCCTGATTCACACTCCAGCACCTCAATGGCACACTGACGGTTGAGCCGGTCGGCAAATGCGCTTGTAAAATTCTCAGGCATATGCTGAACAATTACGATCCCGGGACAATTTACCGGCATCCGAACCAACACCTCTTTCAGCGCTTCAGTGCCGCCGGTCGACGCACCGATACAGATAATCTTGTTTGTCGCTTTGGGGAGTGACGGTGTTGTCACTCTTTCCGCAGCTGCCTCACGCGCTTTGGCTAGTGGCGAACTTGCCGCTTTTTCAGCCCGCTTTTTCAGTTTGTTTCCGGCACTTGCCGCACCGCGGATTTTATCGCATAAGCGCATGGAAAATTCATGCAGTTCGTCTTCTGCCGAAAACGACGGTTTTTCCATCACATCAATTGCACCAAGTTCCAACGCCTCAAGAGACGCCGCGCACCCCTTCGGGGTTACCCCGCTGACGACAATCACCGGAATCGGATAGACCGCCATGAGTTTGCGCAGAAATGTAATGCCGTCCATTTTCGGCATTTCAATGTCAAGCGTAACAACATCCGGCTGCATTTTGACGATTTTATTCCGGGCGATATAGGCATCCGGCGCACCACCGACAACTTCGATATCCGGATCCCGGTCAATTTCCCGCGTCAGGACATTGCGTACGATTGCCGAATCGTCAACGACCAAGACTTTAATTTTCTCTGCCATGGTAAGCACTCCGTCCTGCTATTTCCCCTCGCAGTGAATATTGTAACAACCACACAAAAGTGCTGCAAAATAAATTCAGGCCTCTTTATGCCGTTTACTGCTTCCGGCCAATACTTTACGCCAACGCTGTAACCGCTCGGTAGCAAGGTTAACCAGATGCAAAACATCGTCCAAGCTCTCAAAGGGTTTCAATACGTAATCGGCCGCACCTCTTTCTAAAGCCCGAATTGTCAGGTCGAATGTCGAAAATCCTGTCATCATAATAACCTGAATCGAAAAATCAATCTTGCGGATCTCTTCAAGCAATTCAATGCCATCCATCTTCGGCATCTTGATATCACTCAATACGATGTGCACTTTCCCGCGACGGATCACCTCCAGCGCTTCAAACCCGCTGCCTGCCGTCTGTACGGAAAAATCGCTCAGGATGAAAAAGTTCTTCAGCGTCCGACGGATCTCCTCTTCATCGTCGACGATCAGAATCTGCCAATCCATATACTCACCCCCAGCTACCTGAAATCATCCGCTGGCGATCATCGCCACCGAGCCTGTTTGCCAGCCTGTTTTGCCAGTTATTTGAATTCTGCCCGATATTCTGCCAAAACAAGTTTACACCAAAAATCTATCTAACCATGCACTGACATGACTGTTTTTTTATTTCAACCCTATTTTCCGCTTAGAGTTGCCGTACTTTACTTGTGAGACTCGCGCTCCTGTGTCATTTCGATCAATCCCGGAACGTCCAGAATCAGACCAACCCGACCGTCTCCCAGAATACACGCGCCGGAAATTCCCGCGATGCCCTGCAGCGCCGCACCCATATTTTTAATGACAACCTGCTGCTGTCCGAGCAAGTCGTCAACGACGATCCCGCTCTTGCGGCCGTGTGCGTTCAGGATAATCACCAACCCCTCCCACGGACGGGCGGCCCGACCTTCCTGCCCAAACAGACTCGCCAGCCTCATCAATGGCACAAGCTCGCCGCGGATCAGGATCACCTCGCCTTTGCCGGCAACGGTGCTGATCTGTTCCTTCCTCGGTCGCAGCGACTCTTCGATCCCCAATGTCGGCAAAATATAGCGCTCCTGACCCACACATACCACCATTCCGTCAACAATCGCCATCGTCAGCGGCAGGCGGATCAAAAACGTCGTTCCTTTTCCCGGCTTGCTGATAACTTCGACACGCCCGCCCAGACGCTCGATATTCCGCCGCACCACATCCATCCCCACGCCGCGGCCGGAGAGATCTGTCACGGTTTTTGCAGTCGAAAATCCGGCTGCAAAAATCATCGAGGCAATCTTGTCTTCATCCGGTTCTTCGTCTGGACCGATCAGGCCTTTTTCGCGCGCCTTCTCAAGAATGCAGTCAAAGTTCAGCCCCGCACCGTCATCCCGGATTTCAATGATCACATTCCCGCCCTGATGATACGCCGAAAGCCACACCGTCGCCTCACGGGGTTTTCCGGCAATCTCGCGCTCCTCAGGCAGTTCGCATCCGTGATCAACCGCATTGCGCAGCATATGGATCAGCGGATCGCCCAGCTCCTCGCAAACCGTTTTGTCGATCTCTGTATCTTCACCTGTAATAACGAGCTTGACTTCTTTGCTTGTTTTCCGCGACGTATCGCGTACAAGCCTGGACATCCGGTGAAACGTCTGCCGCAGCGGAACCAGCCGCAATGACATTACCAGTTCCTGCATGCGTGTGGTGATCGACGTGAGCTGAACGATGTTTTTCGCAAGAACCTGACAGTGGTCCTGAATCAGCGCCGGATCCTGCGCAACCAGCGTCTGCGCAATCACCAGTTCGCCCACCATCTCAAGCAGATTGTCAAGCCGGGCCGTATCGACCTTGATCGAACCGCCGCCCAGTTTGCCCGATGTTTTTGAAACGGTTTCCTGCACCTTTTCAGATGTTGTCGCGCCCATGTCGACAAGGATCTGC
This sequence comes from bacterium, assembly GCA_003249795.1. Taxonomy (GTDB): domain Bacteria; phylum Planctomycetota; class SZUA-567; order SZUA-567; family SZUA-567; genus SZUA-567. The sequence continues at coordinate 14,586 of QKHZ01000065.1, forward strand.
CCGACCGGCCGCTGTTGTTGCGCCAGCGCCTGCAGCAGTTGCTGCTCGGTAACCGCGCCTTCTGCGACCAGCATCCCGCCAAGCCGGTGTTTGTCGATTTTCTCTGCTGATCCCGGAGCCGCATTCAGAATCTCGCGGATACGCGCACGGACCTGGCTGGTCGAAACCTTTTGCACCACAATCGCAACGCCATCTTTGCGCGTTTCAACTGCGGCGTTGAGTGCTGTCAGTAACCGCTTTGCCGTATCGATTGCTTCCAGCAACACCTCAATCACATCGGAGGTTACCGGCAGCGTCATTTTCCGCAAACGGTCGAGAAGCGTTTCGGCTTCGTGGCAAAGGCCGTTACTGGCCATGAGTCCCAGGAAACCGGCCGCTCCCTTCATGCTGTGAAAACAGCGGAACATGTCACCGACCAGCTCCGGATTCAGCCCCGAGCTTTCGATCTCCAGTGCCGTCTCTTCAATCCGCTCCAGATGTTCGCTGCTCTCAAGGATAAACTCCCTGTAAATCGCCACATCTTCATCGGTTGTAATATTGGGGATATCATCCGGGTCAGAAAGCTCTTCCGGTTTTTTTTGTGCTGCTGCATTTGCAGAGCCTGTATCGCCTTGTTTTGCTATTTCCGGATCAACTCCCAGCGTCTTGAGCACAGCCGCCGCATCATGTGCAGCCATACCGACAGCAAGCGCCGGCAAAGCCTGCGTTACCGCCTTCAGATACTCGGTTTCATCCAGTAGAATTTCATCAAGCCGTGTCTGCAGTGTCTCAACCAACAACACCAGAAGGGGCTCGATCTTCTGCCCGGTTTGGGTTCCCTGTTTCAAAAACTGTTCAAGACTTGCAGAAAACTTCCCCAGTGCGGTTTTATCCTTCCCGAATAAAACTCCAGCTGACGGAAGCCCTTGTATCAGTTTCGAAAGCCCTTCCCAACTGATCTCATGCATAACGTCCCTTCGCCCATTACCTCATCATTATAATCCGGGAAGAATTATGGGCAACGCCCTTTCAAGAATATGATGTACGATTCGTAAACATATATTTTTTCATAATCTGCATCAGAAACCGTCCATTGTGAAACAAATAACAATGATGCAAAATCCGAAACAGAGAACACGGCAAATTTAGATTTTATGCCGTATTCTCTGGTACTACAGTGATTTTCAGGTTATTTTTTCACACATTTTTTTGATAGATGAGTGGTCAGACCTTCATCTGTGTGCGCGCATAGGTTTCATTGTCATATCCAAAGTTTCCGAATATGATTGATTAACAGACTGTTGTCATTCAATGGTCATTGGCAGTCGTCTGGTTTTGGGCTTCATCCGCTTTCTTGACCTTGCTGTACAGTGTAGAGCGACTGATCCCAAGAACCTTTGCCGCGCGGAACATATTGCCTTCCATCGCTTCGAGCGTCAGGCGGATCGCTTCGTGCTCCACCTCCTCAAGGGTTGACTGCCCCGGAACCATCCGCAGCGTCCGTGTCGAATCTGTGGTAACGCCTGTCACTTCGGTGCTGCCCGGGCGATGGTCGTCTGAGCCGATCCCGACCAAATCCGCGGCCGGACGGATATCTTCCGGCATGATTTCAAGACCCCGACAGAATATCAAAACCCGCTCAACCAGATTCTGCAATTCGCGAACGTTGCCCGGAAATTCCATCATCTGCAGCCGCTGGATTGCCGCAGCCGTAAACCTGCGATTGGTGATCCCGAGTTTACGTGCAATCCGCCCAGCCAACGCCTGTGCCAGAAACGGAATGTCCTCGCGTCGCTCTCTCAGCGGAGGCAATACTACCTGCACCACATTAATCCGGTAATACAAATCTTCGCGGAACTTGCCCTCAGCGACCGCATGTTCCAAATCTTTGTTCGTTGCGCAGATGACGCGTACATCCACGTGGATATCCGTGTTCGATCCTACACGCTGGAAGCAACGTTGCTGCAACACCCGCAATAATTTTGCCTGCAGAAGCGGACTCATCTCAGCGATCTCGTCAAGAAAAACCGTCCCGCCATCGGCTTCTTCAAACCGTCCGATCCGGCGGTTGACCGCTCCTGTAAATGCGCCTTTTTCATGACCGAACAGTTCGTCTTCGAGCAGGTTATCAGGAAGCGCCGCGCAATTCACCTTGATAAACGGTCCTGAGGCACGGGTACTGAGCTTGTGCAGCTCGTCAGCAACCAGCTCTTTTCCCGTCCCGCTTTCGCCCCGAATCAGAATACTTGTCGGCATCGGCGCAACCGCGCGGATAATTTCCATTGTCCGGCGCATGGCATCAGAGCTACCAACAATAAACTCCGTATCCTGACGCGAACGGCCCAGATCTGTCCGCAAGCGTTCATTTTCGCGCTGCAACTCACGGAAGGCAAAGACACGCGCAACAGTCGCCAAAAGACGGTCCGGATCGACAGGCTTTGTCAAATAATCATAAGCCCCCATTTTCAAAGCCTTTACAGCGCTTTCGACTGAGCTGTGGCCTGTAATGAGAATCGTATCGACCGGATATTTGTGTGTTTCGATTCTGGACAGCAGATCAAGGCCTGTTTCGGACTGTTTTTCAAAGCAGAGGTCGCTGATCACCAATGAATATGATCCGGTTTCGAGTGCCTGATACGTTTGCTCAAGCGAAGTCACCGGATCTACATCATAACCGGCATTTTGCAGGATATCATTAAATACAGCAAGCACATCCGGATCATCATCAACAAGCAGAATTTTACGCTGATCCCGGGGCATTTCTTCTGGACGATTCATACGATAACCTCTCTGCAATCCGAAAATTATAATCCAAATTTTTCAATAAACAGAGTGGTAACAAGCATCTATCGTGCCGAAATATAAAAACCGCAAATATATCGGTAAAAAATTTATTAATGATGTATTTATCTTGCACATGGATATTAAAAATTTACACTAATTTTGTCTTCAATTTAAATTTCCGTAAATTAAGTATACCACGCCGGCAATTCAATGCGGCTAAAATCTGCACACTGTTTTTTTATAATACAGCCAAGGTTTCCAGCTATCAAAAAGAGACATCCAGACACCCACAAATCATCCTTGTCGCCAGCTTTTGCATAACCCTTTTTAATATCGTAAATTACATATTTACAATGCGAAATATCCTTGATCCATTTTTTGATAGCCGAAGAGGAAAGTAGGCGGTTAAATCACTTATTTACCAATAAATCCGGTGAATTGATCGATACGATTTTCCTGCGAGAAAATGTCTCAATTGGATTCAAGATGTGCTTGAGGTTATCAGATGATACAGGTTACCGGACAGGGGGATTTTCAACCGTTCCGGCAAGAGGGATGCCGATGGTTTGTTCGATCAGGTCACAGGTCAGCACATCCGGCGTGCTGCTGGCGGAAAACAGTGCGCGCAGGACTTGCCGCATCTGAAGCCGCAGCGGCAGATTCTGATCGGGCAGAGCCGACTGCCGAATCACAACCTTTTCGTCGTCGGGAAGTTTTGCCTGCTCTTTCCCGTCCAGAATTTCGCGCAAGTAATAGTGGCTGACGCGAAAATTCGTATTGACCTCAAAAGTCTCTGTCTCTGTGCGGTGGGTGGGATAAGGCTCGATAATCACCAGCTTCCGTTTCACCAGCTCATGATGAAAAATATCGTGGCCGCCGATCGACAATGCCAGCCACCGGAAATTCTCCTGCAGCTCCAGTTCGGGATTGTTCCAATGAACGATTCCGGTTTCAATCGCCTCTTCAACCTTGCGGACAAAGTAGGGCGGCAACTCCGCATGCTGATAAAGAATGCGCACAACACGCCGCACAGTTTGCTGGTATTCCCGAATCCTTTCTTCATCAGAATCATCAAATCCGGTTTCGGAAAAGGCAATACCGGCTTTATCAACTTTATCTTTATCCGCATGATTGGTGGCTACGGCTGACGAGGGGATTGCAGAATTGTTTTCAGAAACCTCAACCGGCAAGACACCAGCATGAGTCGTCTCATCCATCAGAATTTTTTCTAATTCAGCAAGCACCTGCTGCCGCTCTTTTGACGGGCGTGCTCTTGGCTCAATAAACTCATAGATCCCCCCACAAGTCCATTCCGTCACGACTCTAGATTTTACGACAATCTGATATAAATCAGGGTGAAGATACATCTCATCCCAATCTGACCCGATTGTCCCCTGTGCAAATAACTCAGAAACCAAATGCTCCTTTTGACGTAATTGTTTACGAATCAAAATATACTTTGCATATGTATATTCATTCCAGGCCATGAATCCTGTCTTACAGGTTGAGAAAAACGCGACGATCAGCGCGATGACAACCAAAACGCGGTATTTCAGAATCGGCTTTCCTGCAGCGTCAGCAGGAACACGACGGAAAAGGACCAGACAAAGCGTGAAGAAAAATCCCGCCACCGACAATCCGCCGGCAATCCACTCAATCACGATTTCGCCCTTCTCATCTGTTCAGCAACCTGCCCATTTCAACGCAAAATAACACATCGTGCCTCTATAAACGCATCGTTTCATCCATGGTTCAATAAAATCAGACGACCCGCGTTTTTCTTCATGACAAAGCAGGGGCATTGTGCATAAGATACAGGTTGTCGGATAATCAGCATCTTCATAAACATGAAAGCGAGAATCATATGAAACGTGAACAAACCATTCTTGAAGCGGGAATCGGAATTTTAACGATGTTCGTCACATTCGTTTTCATTGGTATCGGGCCAGAAAAACTCAGAAACTATTATGATATTCCATCCATTCTCATCATTATCGCTCCGATGTTCTCTGGTGCGCTGATTGTCTCGGGAAAGACCAGAAGTTGGCAGTCGCTGTGCTGTGCGTGGAACCGCCGCGCTGCTTCCGCAGACATTCGGCTTGAAGCGATCCGGCTCTGGCAACTGATGGAGATGATCGCTTACGCCTCCGGCGTATTGGGAACATTAATCGGGTTGGTCAATATGCTTTCGGCCGGAATGGAAAGTCCTGCGGCGTTGACCAATGGAATGGCGATTGCCCTGTTGACGCTTCTGTACGGTGCCGGTTTTGGCATGGTCTGCCGGATGATGGCAACCCGTGCGCTGCTGGCGACGATTCCGGAAGATGAAACGCAAATGAATTCAGGCGCTGCGGCTGATCTCTCAGCATCAGGATTTCTCAGCCCGCAAAACCAGATTGCACAGCCACCGCTATCATCTGCCGACAAGTTTCAGTACCTGTTTATCTTTCTGATCCTCATCGTCATGATGACATTTTTCGGGATCGTGATCAGTCTCAAACAAACATGCAAAACAGAAGTAATGAATAATCCTGAAGCCGTTGCCCTCGAGCAGGAAAACACCAACCCGCAAAATCAATCGCCGGTACTGAACGAGCAATGAAAAAACTGAAATGGACACAAGTGAAATGAATTCGGACGTGTGCTGGTGTTACTCTGCTGCTACGGCAGTGCCGCGCTCATGCAGACGCTGTTCATACACCGCCGTCCAGTCTGAGGGCGTCGTGCTCTGGCTCTGCAGCCCCGTGATCCGGTGGAGCCGGTCAAGCACCAGCATCTGAAGCGTCAGGTTATTTCCATCTTCAAGTTTCGGCCCACCGGTCAGTTCGCGCGTGTCGGACAACTGCCGCAGAATCACCGCCAGAGCAAGACGACCGGTTTCTGCATCACGTGTTTCAATCAGGCCAGTCTTGTCGTCAAACTTGCCCGCAAGCGCACGCAAGCCCTCAAACGCCGCCCAGACACGCCGGTATTCATCAGCCTGTGACTTCGGATTGACCGACACCCCGCGATAGGTCGACAGCAGCGTCAGGATCTTGACCGCTTCCGGGGTTCCGAGTTTCGTGACTGCGCGCGCAATCACCGACTGCATGCAATCGTCTTCATCCTTTTCCCGCTGCACTTTACGGATCAACGGCAGCATCGACGCGTCGCGTGTGGCGCCTAAACACAGGTACGACAACTCACGCAGTTCTTTATTGTCCGACGACAAAAACCGTGAGCCATATGTCCGCGCCAGCTCAACAGAAAGCTCAGCCGCTCGTTGTTGCCGCCGCCAGTAATTGATCTCGCTTTCGGTCAGACTCGCCAGACTCGTCTGATCCTGACCAAGAACCGCCGCCGCCTGCACGCTCCGGCTCTGCGCCACATCCGTCATCGTAACCAACATCCCCATCCCCGCAAACAGCAGACGGGGATTGTCCGTTTTCAGCAGACGCTCCAACCGCTGCGCCAGAAAGTCATTGCACTCGGCACCGATATCGGCAAGCATCCGGCACGCATTGATCTGCATTTCGGAAAGGTCGTCCTGAAACGGCGACTGATAACTGAGCCCCCGCTCCGCCCAAGCCTGCGCCCATTCATCGCGGTCTTCCCCCAAAGGCGAGGGACAGAACTTCTGCAAAAACAGCTTGGCGTCCTCGTCATCGCGGCGCGTGCCCAAGCCCTCAATCGCCGCAGCAACCGGATCAAGCTGCTCGGCGATGATCTTCTCAATCTGCCGGTACAGCCGGTCAAGCACAGGGTCATACATCTTTGAGCCAGGATCATGCGGCTGCGCACGCAAGAGAGACCGCGCGCGGTCGGTCAACTCATACGGCTCGCGGTTGAGCATCTCGTAAATTTCGTCATGGATCTTCGGGTTCTGCCCGATCCGGAATACGGCGATTGTCCGGATCACCTGAATGCGGACATCGAGAAAATTGTCATACCGTAACAGCCGCGCCAACACCGGCACATCATCCGGATCACCCAGAAGCGTCAGCACCTCGACAATCCCGATCCGCGCCTGATCGCTCACCAGCGGCAAATTCTCCAACAGCATATCGCGGACGAGCGCCCCGTGCGGGCCGTTTGCTTCAAGCAAGAGTTTGCGGACAAATTTCTGGCGGACGACGTATGTAACATCAAGAGAAGTGATCAGGTCGCCGATCCGCTGACGGGCTTCGTAATCGCTGATGCGTTCCCACTCACCGGCAGACGCAATCGGCACGACAGACAACACCTCCAGCAGCAAGCCGAAAAGCAATGCAACAGCTGCGAAACGGAAAAATGTGAGATGAAATCGACCCGTGTGTATCCGCATGCAACTCCCTTTGCTCTGCGTTACTGTTGTATTTATTGTACCAAAGAAAAACAACCGGGCAAGATGAAGCTTGAGAATACGAGGAAAGGTTTTTGAAAATAAATTCATCTGCGTAAAAACCGGTCTGAACCGGATTCGCCTTTTATCGGGAGCTTAAACCTGTGGTTTCAGGAAAACTGTAACCCGGCGCGCGCGTCCGCACGTCAAGACATAGCCCAGGCAGTTTCGGCACGCTTCCTGACAACAGAGCGCGCAACATCGCAATTTTCTCACGGCTCAGGATTTCGTCAGGCAGGTTTTTCTGGTTGAACGTCCCCCACCGGATCATGATCTGCCCGTCGGTTTCAATTTCCAGACGCGGACGGTCATTGGCACGGAGCCTGTCCAACAACGAACGGCGGACATGAATCTTGCGGATGGCCAGATCGTCCGACAACGGCGAGTTGCGCAAAACAGCCATAACCCCAAGCGCGTGAGAGACTCCCGCATCGTTCCAGAGTTCACCGTCACACGGCTGTTTTCCGATATCGCCGTAGATCTGCGGAAGTTCTTTCTTGGCCGAAAGCGACCCCGGCACCGGCAACAAACGCCCTTCGTCATCGATCAGCCAGTAGTAGCGGCTGTTATCCGAACGCACCTGTGCCACCGCCGAGCGCAGCACAAACCGCACCGCGATCTTGTTCGGGAAAACCCGTTTGACCGAGCACACTTCACGCACCCACGGACTTTGCTCATACAGCTTGCGGACATCGTCAAGCAGCTCCGGTTCCAGCAGGCTGCGGCCGTTGGCAATCCGCGCGAGGCGCTCGGTCTCCAGTACCGCGTCATGGCAAAACCGTGCGTCACTGTTCAGGCTCAGCGTATCGCCGCAGATCCGGTACGCATCATCCTGCAGCGCCTTCTGCCAGCAGGCATAAAGGCCATATCCAACCATCGCCCACAGAAGAATCAGCGGCAGCATCCGCAGCACGAGGGACAGAATCCCCTGCTTTGCTTCCTCGTCAAGAATCGGTTTTGTTTTTCGTGCCGCCATAATTTCAATCGTCTTTGCTTATTCATCCATCAGAATCATTACAACCGGCCGCCTCCGTGCAACCAGAATCACTTTCGGTTTTATATTCAACCGCAATCGCAACAACCGCCACAGCCCGAAGCGCCGCATGCACTGCGTTGCGCTGCATTTTTCCGTTTCAGCGCCATCTGCATGATCAAGCGGCACAGTTCGGAAAACCCGATCCCCTTCTGCTTTGCCGCCATCGGCAGCAGACTGTGGGACGTAAAGCCCGGGATCGTGTTGACCTCGAGAATTTTCGGCCCCGCCTCATCCAGCAGAAAATCAACCCGGCTCATATCCCGCAGGTTCATCAGTTTTACGACTTGGTCCGCCAGCTTGAGAATCTCATCTGTCCAGAACGCACCGATCGGGGCAGGGCACAGGTACTCGGTATCGTCTGCGATATACTTTGCCTGATAGTCGTAAAACTCCGCTTTCGGCTTCAATTCAATCAGCGGTAAAATCTCGCCGTCCAACATCCCCGCCGTCAGCTCTTTGCCTTTGACAAACGTTTCGACCATCGCGCGGTTGTCAAACTGCAGCGCACACCTCACCGCGTCTTCCAGCTTCTGCACGTCTTTCACAATCGTCGTACCGACCGAGCTGCCACGACACACGGGCTTGACCACAACCGGCACACTCATCCCCGCCGCGGACAGTTTTTCTTTTGCACCTTCAGGCTTGTCGCAGACAAACCAGTCCGCCGTCGGCAAACCCGCATCCCGCAGCGCTTTCTTTGTCAGATCCTTGTCCATCGCAACAGCGCTAGCGGCAGAATCGCATCCGGTATAATAGATCCCGCGCTCTTCCAGCAGCTTCTGGATCTGGCCGTCTTCGCCAAATTCGCCATGCAACACCACGAACGCCACATCACACGTCAACGCGTCCAATTCTGCCGTGTCGCCTGAAATCTCCATCTTGCGAGCTGTAATTCCGGCTGCAAGCAACCCCTGATAGACCGCCTCGCCGCTGACAAGCGATACCTCCCGCTCCGCTCCAGGACCCCCACAGATGACAACGACATCAAGCATTTCAGTATCCCGTATTGCGTTATCGGTTCGAGCAAAACCGTTTCAAAATTTGACAATTCCAGCGCAGAGAGACACGCTCTATTCTCTTTATCGCCAAAATACCACTTCCGGTTTCAAATCAATTTTCACTTTTGCTCGGACAGTTTCCTGTACCTTGCCGATCAACGCATTTACCTGCGCAGCCGTTGCATTCCCTGTATTTTCCATGAAATTCGCGTGAACCGGGCTGATCCGGACGCCGCCTTCTTCAAATCCCTTGAGTCCAGCCTCATCGATCAGCCGTCCGGCACTATCATTCTCCGGATTTTTAAACACGCATCCGGCGGTTTTGGCGCCCAGCGGCTGCGTGGCTTTTTTCTGTTTCAGCGCGGTCGTCGCCTGACGCTGCAGCTCTGCCGCATCCGCACGCGGCATTGTTAGAAATACATCAGTAACAATCATCGGCGGTAACCCGCCACTACGGTACTGCGGCGTCCACGATCCTTTCGGCATGTCGATTTTCTCGCCCTCAAGACTGAACCCCTTCACCCGGCTGACGCAAGAGCCGATCCACTCGCCGGCTGTCCCCGCATTCATCCAGACCGCACCGCCAATGGTGCCGGGAATCCCCGCCAGCATCTGCAATCCGGCCAGCCCCGCATCCACGCTTGCCCGAACAGCACGCGCAAGCGAACATGCCGCACCTGCGTGAAGACCTGTGTCACTCAGTGTCAGCTGATCAAACGCAGACGACGGCGGCAAATGGATTACCAGCCCCGGTAGAATCCCGTCATTAATCAGCAAATTGCTGCCGCCGCCCAGGATCCGCACCGGCATCCCGCCGCATGCAGCGTCCTGCAGTAGGATCTGCAGTTCCTCAGCCGTTCCAGGTTCGGCAAACCAGGACGCGCAACCGCCAATCGACCACGTCGTCCGGGGCGCAAGCGGTACGTTCTGCTGTGGGACGAGCCTAGTCCACAACTTCATGCGCCAGCTCTCCGATTGATCCTGCGCCCATAAATAAAATCAATTCCACACTCGCCGCATGCATCCGCACAGCCTCACCCGTTTCTTCCAGTGTCAGAGGACCTGTCACATTGTGGCCTTTTTCCAGAAGAGGGTTCGCAATCAGTCGACTGGTCACACCGTCAATCGGCTCTTCCCGCGCCGGATAAATATCTGCTAAAATCAATTCGTCGGCATCCGACAGCGCATCGGCAAAATCAGTTGCATAATCGCGCGTACGGCTATAAAGATGCGGTTCAAACGCAACCAGAATTTCGCCCTTACACATCAGCCGCGCCGAGCGCATCGCAGCACGGACTTCGGTCGGATGGTGCGCGTAATCGCTGTACACAGGCGTCCCGCGCAGGTTTCCGATCTTCTGCATCCGTCGCTCAATCCCGGGACAGTTTGCCATCGCTTTGCAGGATGATGCAGCATCGATCCCTGCATGAGAAGCCGCTGTAATTGCCGCCATGCAGTTCAGCACATTGTGCTCGCCCCTGAACGGGATTGTAACGTCTGCGATTTTGTTTTGATGATAAAGTAATGTGAAGCGCGTTTCGTTTTCGCATGCCTGCAGATTTTCCGCGCACCAGTCCGAAGATTTTTCAAAGCCATACCACTCAATTTTTCCGGCGTGGGAAGAAAACAGTTTGCGCGCCGTCGGGCACTCGCCGCATGCAATCAGCACACCGCCTTTTTCAACACCTTTTGCATATACACCAAAAGCATCGAGCAACTTGTCCATCGTCTTGTAATGCGCCATGTGCTCGGATTCAATATTGGTAACAACCGCAATCTGCAGAGTTGCTTCTGCAAACGTTCCGTCACTTTCATCAAGCTCGGTCACCAGCCAGTCTGAACGGCCGACCTTGCAGTTACTGCCCCACGCCGGAACCACGCCACCGATCAGCGCGGTCGGGTTCAGTCCGCCAGCGTCAAACAAATGCGCGGTCATTGTACTCGTCGTGGTCTTGCCATGCGTGCCGCAGATGCCGACGCCTTTCATCGACTGGCTGAGCTCTGCCAGAAAACTTCCGCGACGAATCCCGCGCACGCCTGCTGCGATCCGCTCCGGAGCATTCGGCTGCACAGCACTCGTGAAAATCAGCCGGTCGATTCCGTCCGTGTGTGAAGCATCGTGGCCGATCCGGATTTCGATGCCGTTTTTGCGAAGGCGTGCGGTATTGTCGTTTTCCGCACGGTCGCATCCGCTGACAACCGCACCGCGGCTTGCGGCAATCTCGGCAAGCGCACACATGCCGATCCCGCCGATACCCATAAAATGAATCTTTTTCCCGTTCAGATCTGACGCGTTCATTTCTTTATCCAATTTCATGTTGTTTTATTGACCGGATTTTCCGGAAAGCTGCAGGATCGACTCGGCAATGGTTTGGCCGGCATGCAGCTTTGCCTGTCCGCGCATGGTTAGCGACCACTGTTGCAGTTGCGCCGAATTTTTCCACAACGCGATCACATGCCCCGCAAGCGCCTCCGGCACCAGTACTGTTTCATCCAATATCATCGCACCACCGCCGTGAACAATCGCCTCGGCGTTCTTCTGCTGGTGCCCGTCTTTCGACGTTGACAACGGCAAGAATATCGCAGGCGTTGCCGTCACCTGCGCTTCTGTGATACTGCCGGCTCCAGAGCGCGTCACCGTCAACCGCGCCTGCTTGTAGAGACTGACCATGTCGTCGGTCATCCCGATCACGCGCGCATTCACCCCGAGTTTCCGATAGGCATTTTTGATCAACTCTTCATGCGCAGAACCTGTCACATGAATCAATGTGCAACCAGTCTGCTCGACAATTTTCTTTGACGCGGCAACAACCAGCTCATTCAGCCGCTTCGCCCCCTGGCTTCCACCGGTCACAAGCAATGCATTCCGCTCCAACACCGGCGGATATTGTGTGCGCACAATCTCTTTGCGAACAGGCGAGCCTGACTCGTGCAGCGCCGCTTTTGTCGCAGGCAAATACTTTGCCGCCACCGCAAACTGCATGTGGATCTCTTTTGCAAAACGGGACAACAAGCGCGTCACCCGCCCCGGCACCGTGTTCTGCTCAAGCAAGACAATCGGCACACCCAAAAGAACCGACACAAGTCCGGGAGCTGCAGCAGCAAAACCGCCGAGACTGACAAAGACATCCGGCTTGAATGAACGAATCAATTTATACGATTGATAAAGCGCGGCGATAAACCGGAAACAGTTAAGAGGTTTTTTTATGGATAACGGAGAACCGCGACCGACAGACAGACACGTCAGATCATATCCTGCCTGCGGAATGATTTTATCATCCAACCCGTGCGCGGTTCCGGCAAAGTGAATCCTGCACTCCGGCTCAGCCTCGCGCAACGCATCCGCCAGCGCAAGCCCCGGATACAGATGACCGCCAGTTCCGCCGCCTGCCATCAAAATGCGCATGAGGGATGCTCGTGTGTCACTTCACAGTCAACAGAAATATAATCTTCCTCTTGCGACTCCTGCCAGCCAAACCGCGAAACGCTGACCATAATTCCGACTCCCGCAAGAGCCACACACAAACCGCTTCCGCCAAAACTGATAAACGGCAGAGCAATTCCTTTCGGCGGAACGGATGCCGTCACGACTGCGATATTGAATAACGACTGCACGGTGAAGATTGTCATGATGCCGGTTGTCAGTAGCGCTCCGAAGCGGTCCCGTGTGCGCGCCGCCAGCCGGAATCCCTCAAACGCCAGCGCCAGAAACAACCCCACAACAACCAGCGTCCCCACCAGCCCCAACTCCTGACCGATGATCGCGAGAATAAAATCGGTATGCGCTTCGGGCAGGTAATAGAGTTTGGCCGGACCTTTGCCAAGGCCAACGCCCCACAAACCACCACTGCCCAGAGCAAGTTTGCTCATCGTAATCTGATAACCAGTGCCATCCGTATTTCCCTGCAACCACGCCTGCACCCGCGTCTGCACGTGCGCGAGTTTGCTGTAACTGACAAACACCGCCGGAGGCAGCGCAAATATTCCAACGACGATCAGGTGCCAGATCTTCGCACCCGCGGCAATCAGTACCGACACCAGCACCGTCAACACCAACGCCGATGTCCCAAGATCCGGTTCAATTGCGATCATCCCGACAAACAAACCAGTCAGCACCAGCATTGGCAGCGTATGCTTCCAGAATTTCATCTTTTCATGTCGTGACAGAATACCGGCAAACGCAATCACAAGCAGAACCTTCGCCAGCTCCGACGGCTGCATCGTCTGCCCGCCCATCCGCAACCACCGGTACGCGCCATTGACCTTTGTGCCGATCCCGGGAACCCGCACCGCTACAAGCAACCCCATCGTCAACACCAGCGCAAACGGCCAGAGTTTTTTCAGCCACCGGTAATCGATCAATGAAAAGAACAGCAGACCCGTCACACCAATCCCGAGCCACATTACCTGCTTTTCAATAAAATACAAATCACAACCGAATCCGGTCGCGCGCATGGCACTGGCCGAATACACCATCACCACACCCAGACCCACCAGCGCAAACACAATGGATAACAGGCGAATCCGACAGTCAGCCGCCTGATGCTCCAGCCGTGTCTCTTCGTCCATCCATCTCCCCTTTTTTTATAATCACGACGGTATCATTTCTGCTTCCGTCCGGCGTGTCGTTGCCACGCCTGCGTTACTTTCCGCGAAGTTATCCATTTACTATCGATGCGGCGAATCAATACCTGTATTACAAACCACTATTCAATCGCGTTAATGTCTGCGGCAACATGCCGCCCGCATTATCGGGTGCGGCAGCATACTGCCTAGTGCATTTTTAGCGTGAGAAGGCCGAGTGCGGCAGTGATCGCTCCCATAATCCATAACCGGACGACAACCTGATTCTCGTGCCAGCCGGAAAATTCAAGATGATGATGAAACGGCGCGCACTTGAAAATCCGCTTGCCTGTGGTGCGAAAACTGATCACCTGCAACAACACGCTGAGAGCCTCCAGCACAAATACACCACCGGCCAGCGGCAGCACCAGCTCCTGCTTGACCGACAGCATCACAAACGCAATGCACGCACCGATGGCCAGACTTCCGGTATCGCCCATAAAAACCATCGCCGGATGCGCGTTAAACCAGATAAAGCCCATCACCGCACCGATCATCGCCGCACACAGAATCGTCAACTCGCCCGCCTGCGTGATATGCGGAATCAGAAAATAGTTACACAACACTTCGTTGCCGCAGACGTATGCAAAAACCAGACACGTCAGAATCGTCATGACCGAAATGCCCGCCGCCAATCCGTCAAGCCCGTCAGTCAGGTTTACCGCGTTGGACGAACCAACCATCACCAGCAGGAAAAACGCGCCGTAACCAAACACACCCAGATCCGGATGCACCTGACTCCACTTGGTAAACGGGATCAGCAGCTTTGTCTGGTTCGGTTCATGAAACGCCAACAATAACAGATACACAACCAGCGTCACCAAGCACTGGGCAATGAATTTCTGCCGCTTGCTGAGCCCGCGGTTTTTGCCAAGCCCTTTTAACTTCCAATAGTCGTCAATCAAACCGATAGCGGCAAACCCGGCGAGCACTCCGAGAGCCAACATCGCCAGTTCATTTTCAGGATTGCATGTCAGCAGTGCAGACAGTAGTGTGCAACCGACAAGCAATAACCCACCCATCGTCGGCGTGCCCTTTTTCACCGCATGCAGATCCTGCAGCGTCTGGCTGTCTTTGTCCATATTTTCAGTCGCGCGTTTTCCACGCAACCACCGCAAAAATTTCGGGCCCGCCAGTAATGAAAATGCAAACGCAAAAAAAAGAGCCAGAATACTCCGGACCGTGATACTTTCAAACACACGCAATGGCCCGAACCATTCGCTAAACTGTGCAAGATAACGCAGCAATCAACTACCCCCAGTGTATTCGTGACGCATAGCTTTTACTTCAATCGCAACAAACCCCCGATCGTTACGGATTCAGATGCAACAACGTTTTCACCACTCGCTCCATCTGCATCCCGCGCGAGCCTTTGACCAGAATCAGATCGTTTTCCTGTACTGTCGAAGGCAACCATCCCATCAGCGCCTGCACGGTACGAAAATGCCGAACCACCGCGCGCGCACCGGCACCGGCGGCGGTTTCGGCCATCGACAGCGACGCCTTGCCGACAATCAAAACAACATCAACACCTGCCGTCGACAGCCACCGTCCAAGTTCGGCATGAAGCATCGGACTCTGTTCGCCCAGCTCCATCATATCACCCAGAATCGCCACCCGCCGCGTTGCTGGCAACTCCAACAGCGTTTCAACCGCAAGCCGCATCGACGCGGGATTGGCGTTATACACATCATCAATCACGCGGATTCCTGCCTGCGCATGGCGAAGCTGCAGACGGCTCTCGACCGGTTGAAGCGACGACAATGCCTCAGACGCCTCTTTAAGACCGACACCAAGATGCTCGACCGCAAGAAGTGCGGCCAGACAGTTGTCGATATTATGCCGTCCCAGCAGCATGAGCGAAAATGGAACGCCGCGGACGGTAAATTTCATTCCGTCTTCAAGGATTTCAATATTTTCTGCAACCAGATCCGCAGCGCCGGTCGACGAAAACGATGCGCGGTTTCCTTTAATTGCCTGCTGCAGAATTCCAACCTGTGAATCCGAAGCCGGATAAATAGCCACGCCATCAGCCGGAAGACGCGAGTAAATCGCGGACTTCTCGCGCGCGATGTTTTCAATACTGTGCAGCCCTTCCAGATGCGCGCGGGCAATACCGGTAACGACACTCACTGTAGGCGTTGCAATCTCCGTCAGCCGCTGGATTTCTCCCAACGCGCTTGTTCCCATCTCCACAACACCGACCCACGCGTCATCCGGACAATTCAGCATCGTCAGCGGCAAACCGATGAGGTTATTGTAATTTTTCTCAGGAGAACAAATCATTCCGCGACGGCGCAAAATTGCGGCGATCATCTCACGCGTCGTCGTTTTTCCGTTTGATCCGGTGACAGCAACCCACGGGATCACCGGATCCTGCCAGCGGTAACGGTGCGCCATCGTTCCGAGCGCCTCAACCGTATCAGGCACGACAACGCCGGGATTACCGCCGAGGGCATTTTCACGGCTGACAATCACGGCAACGGCACCGGCCTTTACCGCCGCACCGACAAAATCATGTCCGTCAAAATTCTCGCCGGATATCGCAACAAACAGCTGCCCCGGCCGGACGGTACGCGAGTCGATACTCACTCCGGTGATCTCGATCTGCGCAGCCGCATTTTTCACTTCGGCATTTAGCCATTGCGCAATTGTTGCGAGTGTTACGCGCATTGCTGTCTCCCGTGTCCTTTTTTCAGTGATGCCAGAGCCTCACGGACCAGCTCGCGGTCATCCAAATGAATTTTCTCTGTTCCTAAAATCTGATAGTCTTCATGGCCTTTACCGGCAACCAGCACAACGTCACCGGGGCAAGCCTCAGTAATTACCGTCTGCACCGCCTCGTGCCGATCCGGAATTGTTTTGGCCGCCGCAGGATCATGAAGTCCGCTTGCGATGTCATGCAGAATCCGCTCCGGATCTTCCGTCCGCGGATTGTCACTGGTAATAACGACACTGTCGGCAAGTTCTTCCGCGGCGCGTGCCATCAGCGGACGCTTGCCACGATCACGATCGCCGCCGCAGCCGAAAACGACATGCAGTTTTCCGCGTGTAAGCGGACGCAATACATTCAGCACCGAACGCAGCGCATCGTCCGTATGCGCGTAATCGACAAACGCGGTGATCCCGTTCTGTTCAAACCGTTGAAGCCTGCCTGGAACGCCTGCAAAATTCGCCAGCGCCTTTGCAATTTTTTCGAGCGGATAACCAAGCTGCAGCACCGCAGACATCGCAGCCAATACATTTTCAAGGTTATATGAACCGACAAGCGGCGACGTCACCGGAACTTCCAGCTCGCCGTATTGCAGAATCAGCTCTGTACCCATCACGTCCTGATGGATCACCTTGGCCTGCACCTGTCCGCCACGGCCATAGCGCAACACCGGACATTTGCAGTCGCGAACCATGTACTCGGAAAAACTGTCTGCAGCATTGATAATCGCGGCGGCGGCCGGATCGAGCGAATTGAACAGTTTTTTCTTCGCGGCCGCATACGCTTCCATGTCGCCGTAATAATCAAGATGGTCGCGCGTCAGGTTTGTGAAAATCGCTTCGGAAAAACGGTGGCCGTACACGCGATACTGACTGAGGGCGTGGCTGCTGACTTCCACCACCGCCGCAGTTGCTCCGGCATCACACATCTGTCCCAGATACATCGAAAAGTCGACGCTCTCGGGTGTCGTCAGGGGCGCAATGATTTTTCTGTCAATGAGATCATATTCAACCGTTCCCAACATACCGGTCTTTTGTCCAAGCTCTCCGAGCAGATGACGGATCAGGTATGCCGTCGTCGTTTTGCCGTTGGTGCCGGTCACGCCGATCAGCTTCATCTGAACCGAAGGGCTTCCGTAAAACCGTTCTGCAATCTGCGCCAGCGCCTGACGCGGATGCGTCGCGAGAATCTGCGCAACATGTTCGCCCGCGCTTTCAACAACCGGTACGTCTGTCAGAATCGCCGAGGCGCCGGCTTTAATCGCTTTTGCGATATAATCGTGCCCGTTGGTTTTTTCACCCGCAAGGGCTGCAAACAACTCTCCGCCTTTGACCTTGCGGCTATCGTAGCAGATGCCGCTGATCGGATCCGCAAGCGAACCGTACGGAACCGCATCGATTCCCTGAATCAGTTCGCCCAGCGGTTTGCTGCTTCCTGCGCACGTCATCGGTTGCCTCCCGCATTGGGACTATAGGCCAGATCCTGACGGGTGGGTTCGCTCATGTACTGCAACACCCGCCTCGAAATTTCACGTACTGCAGGCCCCGCAACTACCCCGCCGTAATGCGCTCCGTGCGGCTCGCGCACGCCGACAAAAACCACCAGACGCGGATTGTCATACGGAGCAATGGCGACAAAGTTTGAAACATATCGTGACTTGGAATACCCGCGCTGCCCTTCAGCATATTCTTCTGTATTTACCGGAAGCTGCGCGGTACCGGTTTTGCCGCCGAGTTCGTATTCGTCCATATCCACACGCTTACCGGTACCGTCTTCAACGACATTGCGCAACATCTCCCGAACCGTCTTTGCAACCGATGCGTGCAGTGCCTTGCGCCGTACCGTAACCGGAATATCATACACAATCTCACCGTCACGCTTGCGGATACAACGCACGATACGCGGTTTAAGCAGATCTCCGCCATTGGCAAGCGCCGCATATGCCGTCACAAGCTGGATCGGAGTAACGGCAACTTCCTGCCCCATCGGCACCGAGCCCATACTGTAGCTGGTCCACTTCGCCAGAGGATAAATTTTCCCCGAAAGCTCACCCGGAAGCGGTACGCCGGTCTCTTCACCAAAGCCGAATCGAGTCACGGCTTCGTGCAGACTTGGCGCACCCATCTGTAGCGCGATCTTGGCCATACCGATGTTCGAGCTTTTCACCAGAACGCCTTCAGCAGTGAGTAAACCATAACCGTGCGCGTCATGCAAAATGCGGCCGTTAGCCATCCGCCATGAACCGTGGTTGCAGAAAATTCTGGAACTCGGACGCACTTTGCCCGCCTCAAGCGCTGCGGCCATGACAACGGGCTTGAAGGTACTGCCGGGTTCGATAATCGAGGAGATGCATTGATTGAGCCGGTGAGAAGTCGGCCAGAGTGTCGGGCGGTTTAAATCATAACTCGGATAGTTCACTAGAGCCAGAATGTCGCCGGTAAACGGGTCCATCACAATCGCGCACGCACTTTTTGCCGAATATTCCCGCGCAACCTTGACCAGCTCTTCTTCAGCGATCAGCTGGATCATGCTGTCGAGCGACATCTCGACTTTCAATCCGTAACGGGATTCGGGAATTTCTTCTGCGTTCTGCAGCATCTTGCGGTTACGCGCATCGCGGAGCATCGGCGTTGTCGCAGAAAGCCCTTTCAGAATCGGATTGCACACATGCTCGATCCCTTCAAGGCCGTTTCCGTCAATATCGGTAAACCCGACCAGATGCGCACCAAGTTGGTTCTGCGGATAGACCCGTTTGTACTCCTGCTGCACGATCACACCCGCGTCCTTGATTTTCCGCAGCGCCTCGGCATCCGTATCAGTCAATTGCCGCCGCACCCAGACAAACCGGCAACCTTCCGCTTCCGCGCGGGTATAAATCTTGTCCAACTCAATCGGGGTCAGATGAATGGCATTTCGGATCGTCTCGATCGTTGCCTGCAGATTCTTTATTAGCAATGGATCAAGCGCACAGGAATAAACCGGTTTTGAAATCGCCAGCGGCTGGCCATTACGATCGGTGATCTCGCCACGCTGCGGTGTCCAGCGCGCGACGGTATTTGTCTGGGACACGACTTTCTGTGACGCGGTCTGCGCTCTCTCGCCGTGCTGCAGCATCACCAGCCGCGCCGCCAGCGCACAGTAGCCCACAACAGCCAGACAAAGACAAACCCGCGCCCAGTTGCTGACCGATCGCGTGGATGAGTGGCAGCTTTCGATTCTCATGGCGTCTGCCTTCCCTGCGCAAGCGAGATGTTTTCACGCGCAAGTTCGCGCTCAAAGCGCTTCATGCTCTCGGCAGGTTTCAGCGGGACAAGCTCCCAACCCGAATCGCGGACAAACGCTTCCAGCCGCATCGGACTTTTGAGCGTTGCAAGGCGTGCCTGAAGGCGCAGGATCTCTTCGCCGACGGCTTTTTCTTTCTGAACGGTCTGGCTGATCTCATATTCGATGCGGGTCTGACGGACCGATTCGTTCACTGTGCACAGCCCCAGCAGTGCCAGTAACGCGATCCCTGCAAATAATGTCGTCAGTCGCATATCGTTTCTTTCTGCTTGATGCATTTCTTACCGCGAATCCGTCGATCGCTGCTTTGCTCAAGCGAAAACGACGGAGTCATTGCCTGTACTTGTTTTTCTTCCGTTTAAGCGATCCGCATCCGGCTTCGGTTTTCTGGCAGACGCGCAGCTTCGTACTCCGCGCGCGCGGGTTCTGCCTGCATTCCTCGTCACCCGGACAAACCACTTTGCGCTGGACGAGTTCTGCGTTTCCTGCTTCTTCCCAGCTGCGCATCGCATTTTTCACCAGCCGGTCTTCCAGCGAATGGAAGCTCAAAACCACCAGCCGACCGCCAATTGCAAGCGACGCCCACGCACTCTGTAAACTCTCCTGAACCGTTGCCAGTTCGTCGTTTACAGCAATCCGCAGCGCCTGGAACACACGCGTTGCCGGATGGATTTTCCCACTGCGTGGCACACACCCCTGCACAAGAGATGCAAGGTCTACTGTCGATTTTATCGGCTGTTTGGTCCGTTGTTCTACAATACTTTTTGCAATCCTTCGCGAGAACTTTTCCTCGCCGTATTCGTAAAAAATCCGCGCCAGCTCCGCTTCTTCTGCCGTATTGACAATATCGGCAGCCGTTTGTCCCGCGGTCGTGTCCATCCGCATGTCCAGCGGCCCCTCACGCATGAACGAAAAGCCGCGTTCTGCCTTGTCCAGCTGCATGCTCGACACCCCAAGATCCAACAGAATGCGGTTAGCAAAGGTAATCCCCAGATCGTCAAGCACCTGCCGCATATGGGCGCTACTGGAGTGTACCGGCGTAAACTGCGTATGTGCTTTCTTCATCTTCTCGGTTGCAAGTTTGAGTGCATTCGGATCACGGTCGAGTCCGATGACGCGGCCGCTCCGCCCGACCGCCTGCGCAATCTGAAACGCATGCCCGCCCAGCCCAAGCGTTCCGTCGACATAAATATCATCCCGCTGCGGGTCGAGCCACTCAAGGACTTCGGCCATCATGACCGGGATATGCAACGGCATTTTGTTTTCATCTTCAATTTCTGTCACAGCGATTTTCTTTCTTCAACGCATATGGCTTGAACTATGGTGATCTGAAACGGTCTTCTTTGCAGTGAATTAATTTTTGAACAGATTAATGGAACTTCGATACGATAGAAACTATGGTGTGAAAATTGTCAGGATGCCGGTGTTGAAAACAGGTCAATGGCTTTGGGTAATTCCAGGGCGTTGCCCGATTCATCAAGAAGCGCGACATTGGCAGGCTGTAAATCCTCGACCACACCCGCCACGCTGTCAACAATCTGCTTCTGCAGTGACCGCGTCATCGACCCGTCCAGCCGCAAACGCACCTCCGCCCGCACGGGCTTTGTGTCTTTGGCTTCCAGAATCCGGACCGAACATGCCTGCACCCCGCCAAACATCGAGATCATCGACGACAGGCTGTTCTGCAGCGCCAACTCTTTTTGCCGTTTATAGTCTTCAGGACTTTTTTCAGGATCCGCCTGAATATCGCTCAGGTCGAACTGCTCGGAACCGGGCAGGATTCCAGCCAGGGCAAGCGCATCGAGTGCGGCTTGCTCTCTGCCTTCTTCGACCCACACGGATTTGTCACTCTCGTTGTATTGAGCAACCAGTCCGGCTTCAGTCAGGGCTTTTAAAATCGCCTGCGCGGCAAACGGCTCTGCCGTCAACGGCAGCACCTGCATCCCCTCAGGAACCTGAACCTTCTTTTGCGCGGCATCCTGAACGGTTGCCGAACCTGCTGCGGAAGATGATTGTGTCCGGCGGTAGTTCAACTCACCGACAACCGCACCCACTACGGCAAATCCGAGAACCAACAGAACAGTCTGTAATCGCGTCATCCGCATCCCTTGCGTTTGAATCCCGATCAGAAAAAATCAACATATACCGGATATTGTACAGAAACGGGTAGGGGCGATGCAAGGTGCTGCCACAAAAAGACTGCAAAATTACGACGATATTTCATCATATCAGCATGATGACGGCTGCCGTGTCATCTCGGTCTGGATTTTACTCGCGCAATCGTGCAGCATCTGGAAGATCCCTGTCGCACGCGGCAGGTCGGTTCGTAAGCAGGACGCATAGCAGCCAAGGGAGCCGGCGACCTGATTTGACGCAGTCAGAATCGGCACCGCTAGAGCATACTGTCCGCCGTGAATATCGTGACAGCCACCTTCTTTGCGGATTGTAGCCAGCTGCTTATTCAAACCCGCAGTGGTTTTGCCGCACTCCGGCCAGTCTTCGGTTGTCGGCAACCCGTGTGCAGAAAGAAACGATGTCAACTGCTCGTCATTCAGCCACGCCAGAACAGCCCGCGTCGTCCGCATCTGGTAAAACTTCTCGTTTGCATACCACTGTGGGTCAATCATATGGTCTTGCGGCCCCTGCACACGCAGCAGCTCCACCCGCCGGTTATGAATAATCGACACCAGCAACACGCTCTCGCCAAGCTCCTGCACCATCTGCCTGACAAGTGGATCAGCCACTTCCTTCAGCCGTTGCAATACTCCTTCAAGCTGGAAAAGCCGCGCGCATTTGTCACCCTCGCGATACTTGCCGTGCCCGATCCGCCGCACATATCCGCATTCTTCCATAGTTTTGAGCAAATTTCTGGCCGTTACCGGCAAAAGCCCGGTGGTTCTGGAGATTTCCGCCAGCGTCAGGCCGCGGTCACTGGCAGCAGGGCCGGTCAACAGTTCCAGAATGGAAAACGCTTTTTTAACCGATTTGACTGAACTG
>QKHZ01000126.1 GCA_003249795.1 bacterium
ACCCACAGCGCGATGCGGCCGGATGAATCGCCCGACTATATCCGGTACCTTCCGGCACACGCCACCTGCCAGCTCAGTTACCGGTTCACCCCGACAACGCGCGGGCTGTATGACCTGCCCGGGCCTCTTGCCCTCAGCGCGTTTCCCTTCGGGATGTACCATCAGGCCCAGCGCATCAAACAACAGCAACAGATCCATGTGTACCCGTCCTATCATCCTCTCACGCATATGAAATTACCGTCAGGACGAAAACACCAACCCGGCGGCGTCGAGTTCGTCAGCCAGATCGGTGATTCGGAAGAATACCATGGCAGCCGCGAATACCGCCCGGGCGACCCGTTGCGTGACCTTGACTACCGTGCGTGGGCGCGTGTGGGCCAGCCGATCGTGAAGGAATACAAGCAAGAGTATCTCTGCCGCGTGGCATTGACCGTCGATACCTGCACAAACCAGAAACCGTTTTATCCGGATCTTGAAGCGGCGCTGTCACTGACGGCCTCGATTGCCGATTATCTCTGCCGTGACAACCTGATTGTTGACCTGTTCGCCGCAGGCCCTGACCTCTACTACCTGCAGGCAGGACGCAGCCTCGCATCCCTTGAACAGATCCTCGACATCCTCGCGTGCATCGAACCGTCGAAAAAAACGACATTCGACCGCTTGGCACCCGAGATCATGACCCAGTCAGAAGAGATGAGCGCGATCATCATGATCCTGCTGGACTGGGACAAAAACCGGCAGCATTTTGTCGAGCAACTCGGCCAGTCGGGACTGGTCCCTCGCGTTTTTGTCGTTCGCAGAGGGGAAACGACCATTCCGCTCGACGGCGCGGCGACCGGCGCAGGAATGATTGAACACCTGACCCCGGAAATGATCGAGATGGGGATCGGCAGCATATGAATAAAAAGCGGATCTCAGCCCTCTCGGAATTCATCGCCGCAGCCCTGCTGTTTCTGATCTCTGCCGCCCTCGGCTTGTGCAGCCAGGAGGATAATGATCCCGACGGGCGCTGGGTTCTTGTCGCACCGCTACTGGCACTGATTGTCGGCTACCCGCTGATCCGCAGCCGCAACCGTCCGAATGTCCGCTTTATCCATTACGCTCTCATGGCGATTCCTTATGCATTCTGCGCACGCGAGTGGCCGGTTCTGGGGCACGGGATGTTGCCGTCGATCAACTTCGGTTTTTACGCGTCGCTCTTTGCGCAACTTGTCGGCATCGCGCAACTTTACCAGACACCGTCGCCACGGCGTATTCCGCTACTTTGCGCGTGCCTGCTGATGGGGATGAGTGTCTGCGGCGTCGAACTTTCGTGGGAAATTTTCCTGCCGTTATTCGGTGCGTGCATGGCAGGCATCCTGCTTCTCTTGCGGCAAAATCTGACGCGTCCTGTGTACGCGCCCAACGTGTCGAAACGATGGCCAAATATTGTAATTGCGACAATCTTTATTCTGATCTTTACGTTCTCGGCCGCCTCGACAGTCGGCGCCGGAATCATGATCAAGCATTTCAGCATCCGCGCACAGCAGTGGCTGATGCAGCGCTGGATTGTCCGCGGCGGCATCGGTTTCAGCAATAACGCGCGGATCGGCAGCATCAACACGTTGCGCAACAGCGCGGACAATCAGGACATCAGCGTCGTCGTCTTCTCGAACCAGTCACCCGGTTACCTGCGCGGCAAAGCATTCTGGACCTATAACAAATCAGAGTGGAAAGAGCCGAATGAGCGCGAAGAGGAACTCTTTCCGGACGATACCATCGCACCACTGACGGTGCTTCCCGGTCGTCCCATGCCGGAGGTCGGAGCGCCTGCGGACATGATCGTCATTCCATCCTCGATCTACCGGCACAATTTGTTTATGCCGCTGTCGACCTGCGCGTTTGATTTTAACGGCGCGATCACGCTCCGCCATTTCGGCAACAGCATCTCATCCCGCCGTGAACGGTCTTCGCAAGGATACAGCGTTTATACGACACCATCCGGTGTAATCGAGGCCAAAACAGACACAACAGATACATCCATTATTCCGCCGATCCCCTCAGATCTGGTCAAAGCAATCGCGGAGGTCTGCAGACAGCTTCCGGTCAAGCGCGGCGATTCCTCTGAAAAAATCGTCCAAGCCGTCTCCGGCTACTTTTTCAAAAACTACTCCTACCGGATCGGCATTTACTTCAGCGATCAGGGCGATCCTCTGGCTGAGTTTCTGGATTTGTCACAACACAACACCGGCCACTGCGAACTATTTGCCTCCGCCGGTGCATTGATCCTGCGCGCTTACGGGATCAAGACGCGTTATGTCACCGGTTTTGTCTGTCAGGAACACAACCCGTACGGGAACATGTGGGTCGCACGACAAAAAGACGCCCACGCATGGGTGGAGTATCAGGACTCGCTCGGCTACTGGCACATCGCCGAGTTTACGCCGGGAGGCGCCGGACGCGCAGAGGGCGACTTCGTCGAACCGTCACCGCTCTATGACTATCTCAAAGCAATGGCCCGGAGGATCTGGGGGTCGCTGATGCAACGCGGCGCAACCGGCCTCACCGATATTTTCCTGCAATACCTGAGTGATCTGGGGCACTGGATCATCGACTCGTGGTATCGCCTGACGGCCCTCATGGTGGCAATTGCCATCTATCTTTCGCTGACGATGTTCTCGTACCACCGCAAGTTGATGATCCGATACCGTTCGCGCAATCTTCACGCCGCTATCCGCGTTCTGAAAAAAGAGTTCAACCGCTGCGAACGGCGTCTGCGCCGCCACGGCCTCGGCAAAGGCGAAAACGAAACGCTGCATGAATACGCAACCCGCCTGCGCGCGTTTGAATTCCCCGGCAAAGAAGAGATCATCCGGATTTTAGCGGTTTACGAACGCATCCGTTATCAGCGCACGCTGCACGTTCCGTTGCGGCTGGTAGAGCAATTGCCCACGCGCGCGCGAATGCGTTTTCTTAAAACATGGATCGCCAGCGATGAATCTGAAAAGCGGTAACAACCGCATGGAGCGATGCCGATGATCTACTCCGCAAGCCGCCGCACCGACCTCGTCGCGTTCTATCCGGACTATATCGCCGAGAAAGTCCGCCGCTCAAGAAAACTGGAGGCGCTCGTTCTCTGGACAAAAGACCCGCGAAACCTTGTCCAACACACGGGACTTTTTCTGACCATTCAGGCGGTGCCGACGATTGTGCAACTAACGCTGACCGGGCTTGCCGGTAGCGTGTGGGAACCGGATGTGCCGCGGCCTGAATTATTCACTGACACATTGCAGCGGTTATCCGAAGTCTTGCCGCATAACGCGGTGCAATGGCGCTTCGACCCGATCCTTGCAGATGATACGGTTTTCACCCGTTTCGACGAGATGAAAGAGCTGTTGGATCAGACGGGAATCTGTCCCGACGGCGTAACGGTCAGCTTTCCCGATGCGTACGCGAAAGTGATCAAGCGGCTTGCCAAGGACGGGCTGCTGCTGCCAGTGCTGTCATTTGAAAAAAGGCTGACGTTGTTGCGGAAACTTTATGAGCGCAGCAACCTGACGATCCGGCTGTGTTGTGAAAATAATCTGCTGCTGGCCGCGCGCGGTGTCGGGGATGTCAGGAAAATCGAACAGAGCCACTGCGTTGACGGCGCGTTAATTGACCGGTTGTACCACACAAACCTTGCGACACTTCCCCACGACCGCAGCCAGCGCGAACACTGCGGTTGCAGCCAAAGCACAGACATCGGAAGCTACGAACAACGCTGCCGCCACAACTGCCGCTACTGTTATGCCCGCCCCGAGCGCGACTGATTTTTCACCGAGTTTCACCACCACGGTAAACGGAAAATTTCTATTCACCGGTATGTTTTCTGCTGCCATAACCGGTGCCGGCGCTGCGACCAAGAGCGGCAAGCTGCGCACGGATAGCGTCCATTCCGATCTCCGCGGTCTCATGAATCCCCGCCTTTGACGGATAGATTTCGTACAGCACTCGGTACTGCTGCGGCGTCAGGTTCGGCATCACGACATTCGCCCCGCGCGACAACCCGTGCGCCCGTCCCGCTTCGCGGTTGATCGTCGCAAGCGCGGTGGTGCTGGGAAGATTCGCCTCAGGACATAAAAGCCGCGCCAACGCCAGCACCTTGCAGACCGTCGTCTCGTCCGAAAGCGCCTGCACGCCTTTTACCAATTCAGGAAACAGTGAACGGTCGGCCAGCGGAGTCGCCGGATGCGGAATGTACGGGCCGATACCGATCATGTCAAGATCCAACTGCCGCATCAGCATCAGGTCGTCGGCCAGCGTATCGTACGACTGCCCCGGAATTCCAACCATCACCCCGCCGCCGATTTCATACCCCATCCCG
Source organism: bacterium (assembly GCA_003249795.1). Taxonomy (GTDB): domain Bacteria; phylum Planctomycetota; class SZUA-567; order SZUA-567; family SZUA-567; genus SZUA-567. Next base: position 4,346 of record QKHZ01000126.1, read on the forward strand.
CGCAAGCGTTTCAGCTGCTCGATCCTGTTACTGACGCGTGCGCCACGGTCGGGATGAATTTTTTTATACAGTGTTGCGTCTGAGGTTTCAAACCGCAACAGATACCGGTTTGCTCCCGCTTCTTTCCAAAGCCCGGTATCCTCGTCCGAGCGCTCGCCCAGACTGAGCGTCACCGCCAGATCGCCTAGCGTTTTTATCTTTTCAATAATTCCGGCGACAAATTTTCCGGACAGGCCTTCATCCTCGCCCGCCTGCATAACGACCGTGCCGAATCCATACTCGGCAGCACGCTTTGCACACGAAAGGATTTCGTCCTCCGTCATCCGGTAACGTTCAACCGCTTTATTTTCCGCATTCACCCCACAGTAGCGGCATGTGCGCGCACAGTGATTGGAAACTTCAATCAACCCGCGCAAATGCACCGCATCACCAACCACTTCATGCCGGACACGGTCAGCCGTGTCCCACAGCATCTGCAACTTTTCCTCATCCGGTTCATGAAGCCAACGCAGGATATCGTCGCGCGTCAGGTTCTCGCCTGTTGGAATCATCAGACCTCACCTCCGGCGCGAAGCGTTTTGTAGAGTTGAAGCGCAGCCGGAAACGGTTCAAGCGCGCGTTCGAAAATTCCAAGGCTGTACGCAATCACAAGGCCGTAATTGGTGATCGGCACGTTCTGCTGGCGACAGCGCAAGATCCGCGACAGCATCGCGCGGCGGTTTGTGGTGCACGCGCCGCAGTGGATCACGAGCTTGTATCCGGACAAGTCGGTATCGAAATCGTGTCCCTGCACATGCTCGAACTTCAACTCGCCGCCAACATACTGCGTCAGCCACCGCGGAATTTTCACGCGGCCAATATCATCGGTAATCGGGTGATGACTGCAGGACTCGGCAACCAGAATCCTGTCACCGGGCTTCAGGTTTTCCACCGCCATCGCACCGCGCACCTGCTCGGTAAGATCGCCTTTAAACCGGCTGAAGAGGACGGAGAATCCTGTCAGTGGAATTTCGCGCGGCGTATCTGCTGCGACTTTTAAAAACGCCTGCGAGTCGGTCACAACCAGCTTCGGTTTCTTGCTTAGGCTCTGAAGCGCATGTGCCAACTCCCGTTCCTTAACGACAAGGCAGTAGCTGTCGCCATCGAGCAGATCGCGGATCGTCTGCACCTGCGGCAAAATCAGACGACCTTTCGGCGCCTCCTTATCGATCGGAACCACCAGCACCGCAAACTCGCCGGGGCCGACCAAGTCCGCCGCAATTGCCGGTTCATTTAAAAAATCATCAGGAGCTGCGGCAAGCATCGCGTGACGCAAGCGCTGGATATCCTCCGTCGGCGCACCGTCAGAAAGGCTGCCACCGCTGGCCGCACAAACCGAGACATAACTGATCTTGTCACGATCAAGCCGTCCGCACAGCTCAGCCGACGCCGGAGCGATATCGCGTTTATTCAGCACGACCACGACAGGAATCTTTTTTGAAACAAACTCCTGCAGCAGTCCTTCTTCAAAGTCTCCCCAGTCACCTGCGCCCACCACCAGCAGCGCCAGATCCGTGCGGTCAATCACCTGCCGCGACTTCTCTACCCGCATCTTCCCCAACGCGCCCTCGTCGTCGACACCGGCGGTATCGATAAACAACACCGGCCCCAGCGGCAGCATCTCCATCGGCTTTTCGACAGGATCAGTCGTCGTGCCCGCCGTGTTGGAAACGATTGAAATCGCCTGCCGCGTAATCGCATTCAGCAAGCTGGATTTGCCGACGTTGCGCCGCCCGAAAATCCCGATATGCAACCGCAGCCCTTTGGGTGTGTTCATTGCCATGTTCTATCCTTTTAAAGCGCATGCCCCTCACCAGACAAACGCCTCAGTTTTTTTGATTCGGAGAAATCAGCGCGAAAAACTTCCAGGCATTCCGAGACGACACACCGCTTCCGGCGTCAGTAGAGCCATGAGCGACGACTCGTCCAGATCCGTCTCGGACAAGACGAGTTCACGAAACGGGGTTCCGGTTTCTTTTGCCTGACGTGCAAGCCGGCTTGTGGTGTCATAGCCCAGCACAGGCACAAGCGCCGTCACCAGCGCCGTCGTATTGTGCAGCGACCGTGCGCAGACCTCTTCATTTGCCGTCATCCCCTCGACACAATACTCGCGGAAAATTTTGCACGCATTCGTTAACAACCGGATACTGCCCAGAAGATTTTCCGCCACCAGCGGCAGAAACGGATTCAGCTCAAGCGTCCCGTTTGCACAAGCCTGCGTCAGCACCGCATCAAAGCCAAACACCTGCATCGCCGCCTGCATCACCGCCTCAGGGATGACCGGATTCACCTTACCCGGCATGATCGACGACCCCGCCTGCCGTGCCGGAAGCGTAATCTCGGCGAGTCCTGCTTCGGGGCCGGAACTCATCAGGCGCAGATCGTTTGCAATTTTATAAAGCGACGTCGCCAGCGCCTTCAGGATGCCGGAGACTTCGACAAACACATCCGCGTTCTGTGTCGCTTCAACCAGATTTTCCGCGCGGGCAAAACCGATGCCGGTCAACTCGCGCAAAGTTTCAACGACCTGGAAAATATATTGCCGCGGTGCCGCCAGACCCGTTCCGATTGCCGTGCCGCCGAGATTGACGACGCGCAGACGCTCTTCGCATTTATAAATCCGCCAGCGGTCGCGCCCGATGCTTTCGGCGTACGCACCCATCTCGCGGCCGAGTGTTGTCAGCACCGCGTCCTGCATCTCGGTGCGCCCGACCTTGACGATCCGCGCAACCGCCTGCTCTTTCTGCTGAAACAATTCCTGCAGGGCGACGACGGCTTCTTCCAGATCCTTGATCATCCGGATCGCAGCCAGTCGCAGCGCAGTCGGATACGTGTCGTTTGTCGACTGATGCAGGTTCACATCATCCAGCGGAGAGACCGCGGCATAATCACCACAAGCCTTTGCCAAAATCTGCAGCGCGCGATTGGCAACGACTTCGTTGACATTCATATTCGTACTGGTACCCGCACCACCCTGCAGCGCGTCAACCTGACAGCTCTCATCAAGCAAGCCGTCGGCCAGCTCACGGCAGGCGCGTTCAATCGCATCCGCTTTTTCAGGATTATCTTTCCACGCCCCGAGGATACGACTGGTTTGCGCGCAGGCAAGTTTGACAGTCCCGTATGCACGGAACAACTCGATGTGAATATTTTTTTCTGCTAAAGGAAAGTTAACAATCGCGCGTTGCGTGTGCACACCCCACAGGACACCCGCAGGCACAGCGACTTGCCCCAGCGCGTCCTGCTCGGTACGGGATTGTTGTTGGTTTGTTTCACGAGATCTGTCCATCGGCTCTCCCGATGCCGTTTACGTTATCGGAGACAATAATCCCAGCGGTGGCTCGCCGCACACGTTTAAGGGAATAGCAGCAGCTACTCTTGGGGCTGAATCTCGCTGAGCGTCTCTTCCAGCTTTCGCGCGTTCTCGGTCAATTCCTGCGCCTCTTCCGCCGCATCGGCCGCCACTTTTTCAGCCTGCTCATCTGCCTGTTCGCCACCACCCTCACCACCAGCGTCCGTCGCGGCGGCGGCATCAGCAGCGGGTTCATCATCATCAACAACACGATCGCCGTGAATCAGATCGCCAAGCAGTTCTTCCTTAAGCTCATCCAGCGTCGGCGTACTGATCCGGGCAATCGCGTCGCGATGGCGTTCTTCCTCTTCAATCATTTTGCACAACGGATGCTCGCGCATTTTATTCAGCAGCTGTTGTGGTGTGCGCGGACGCTTTTCGCGGTCTTTTGCCATCATCCACCCAATCAGCGCACTCGTTGCCGCCGACAATCGTGGATCAAGATCACGCGGACTCGGAAGATCGGCTTCCTCATCCAGATGTTTCTGCATCACCTGCTGCGCGGTTTCGCCCCGATACGGAGGCTGCCCCGTAATCATATGAAACCACGTGCAGCCGAGACCATAAATATCGGCGCGGATATCGATATCGCAGTCACCGCGAACCTGCTCGGGCGACGCGTATGAGGGGCTGCCCATCACGACAGCCTCGGGCGTTGCAAACGCCACTTCCCGCGCGATGCCAAGATCACATAACTTCACGTCACCGTTATTGCCAAGCAGAATATTGCCTGGTTTCACGTCGCGGTGTACAAGCCCGGTTTCGAACACGCATTGCAATGCTTTCAGAATTTCGCGGACAATCCGGAACGCTTCCTTTTCCTGCAGGCGATGGCGGTCAAGCCGGTCGAGCTTCACGCCCAACGACTCGCCGCGCACGAACTCCATCACAAAATAGAAGTACGTCCCCGTCCGCCCCACGTCATACCCGCGCACGATATTCGGATGGCGCAGGCGAGCGACATTGCGCGCTTCGTTGAAAAACAGGTCGACCGCATTTTCATTACTCTGCAGATCCGGCGTCAATGCCTTGATCGCGACATCGCGACCGAGACGCTCGTCACGCGCCAGAAACACCGCACCCGATCCGCCCTGCGCAATTTTATCATACACCTTATATCCGGCAAACGGCTGTTCCCAGATCTCTTTCTGCCCGGACTTCGGTTCTTCATCCTGGCCGTCTTTGCGTTCTTTGCGATTCCAAAACGCAGGCCGCTTCGGATTTTCATCAGCCATGTTTCACTCACACCTTTATTTTGATTTCATCAATAATTTTCGTTCAAACAACACCACGTCAAACGCAGAACAATTACTGCGCCGTCGCCTGAATCGCCTTCAGTACGGCGCGCGCCTTGTTGCGCGTTTCCTGATACTCCATCTCCGGCACGGAGTCTGCCACAATCCCGGCACCAGCCTGCACGTACGCCATGCCATCATGCAGCACCAGCGTGCGGATGGCGATGCATGTATCGAGATTTCCAGAGAAGTCGACATAGCCAACCGCTCCCGCATAGGGGCCGCGAACATCAGGCTCGAGTTCGTCGATAATCTGCATCGCACGAACCTTCGGCGCACCGCTGACGGTACCGGCAGGAATACACGCCTTGAACGCTTCAAGCGAACTTAAATCTTCACGCAACGTTCCTTCCACATTCGACACGATATGCATAACGTGCGAGTAGCGTTCGACCACCATCTTGTCCGTGATCTCAACGGTTCCGTACTCACTGACGCGACCGACATCGTTGCGGCCGAGGTCAAGCAGCATCGTATGCTCTGCGCACTCTTTCGGGTCATTCAGCATCTCAGCTGCGAGCGCCGCGTCTTCGGTTTCATTCTTGCCGCGCTTGCGCGTTCCGGCAATCGGGCGCACGGTGATCTTTCTTTCCTCAACCCGAACCATGACCTCAGGACTTGAGCCGACAAGCTGCAACTCCGGAAACTGCAGATAAAACATGTACGGACTCGGATTGATCACACGCAGGTTGCGGTAAATTTTCATTGGCGAAAGATCGCACTTCATCCCGAGACGCTGCGAAAGAACGACCTGGAAAATATCGCCGGCGGTAATGTATTCCTTGCACTTCTCCACCGCCTTCTTGAACTCTTCCTTTTCAAAGTTGCTGGAGACGTCCGGCTCTTCGTCCGGAATCTTCGGCGCGTCCTCAACAGGAAGGGTAAACGGCTCTTTCAGTTTTTTGACAATCGCGTCCACGCGCGCGCACGCGTCCTGATAAGCCTCGTCCACCTCCCCGTCGCGGCAGTCAGCGTGCGCAACCACCTTGACGAGTTTATTGACATGATCAAAGATCAGCATCGTATCGTACAAGCCAAGATACACATCCGGCAGCTTCAAATCACGCGCGGGAGCGTTTGGCAAATTTTCAATCTGACGGATCACGTCATAGCCGAAGTAACCGACCGCACCGCCACAGAAACGCGGCAGCCCCGACAGATGCACCGATTCGTAGTTAGATAAAAACTCGGTCAGCGTATCCATTGACGAAGGCGTCACTGCATCCAGTTCGACCTGATCGGCATTCGGATCAAAGATCGTAACGTGGTTGCCATGCGCGCGGAAAATCCGCGACGGGTGAACACCTAAAAATGAATAGCGGCTGATTTTCTCGCCACCGGCGACACTTTCCAGAAGAAAAACATACGGGCTTCCGGACAGTTTTTCCAGCGCCAGCACCGGCGTCAGTGAGTCACTCATCAGCTGCCGGTAAACAGGAACCAGCTTCTTTTCCTTGGCCAGCGTTTCGAATTCTGCTTTGTTTGGTACGTACATTTGTCTCTCGCTTTTTTGCTTTTGCGCAAATCAAACTGCGCGCGTTTTCGCGTTTTCAATTCATTCAATCAAACTGGGGGTTATCGTATCTGCAGGCCGAGAGACTCGACCCAACGGCGATCCTCATCCGGGCTCATGCCGGCGGTTGTCAGATAATTGCCCGTCATCAAAGCATTCGCGCCACACGCAAACATCTCGACCTGACGATCCCCCAAAACCGCAGGACGCCCGCCGCACACCCGCAACGTCGCCTTCGGCATAAGATACCGCAAAACCGCCAGAATACGCAAGGCTTCATCTGCCGTCAGAGGCGTTTGATTCTCCAATGGCGTGCCTTGAACAGGATTCAGAAAATTCACCGGAACGCTACTGACGCCGAGATCACGCAACGCCAGCGCGAGGTCAATCCGGTCGTCCCAACTCTCACCCAACCCGAACAGTCCGCCGGAACAAACCTCCAGCCCCGCTTTGATCGCATTGCGCATGGTCTGCACGCGGCTTTCATAACTATGCGTGGTGCAGATCTGCGGGAAAAAGTTTTCTGACGTTTCAAGGTTATGATGAAAACGCTTCAGCCCCGCCGCCTTTAACGCACTGAGCTGCTCGACCGTCAACGCGCCCAGCGACGCACACGGGTTTACGTTTCCGCTGCTCGCAATCAATCCGCACGCACGGCCGATTTCAGCCAGTTCATCGTCACTGACTGTCGGGCCGCTGGTGACGATGCCGTAATGCGAAGCGCCGCTCTGCTGCCTGCGTTCTGCATCCAGCGCAATCTTCTCAGCCGAAAACAGATCGTATGTCTGCGCTTCGGTATTGTGATGCGCACTCTGCGCACAGTAGCGGCAGTTCTCCGAACACGAGCCGCTGCGAGCGTTCAGGATCATGCAGAAGGATACGGTACTGCCGAAAAACGTTTCACGGATGCGGGTGGCGCCGGGGACGAGCGAAGCCAGCGGTAGACGCGTCAGCGCACGCGCCTCTTCTGCCGTGCAGCCACGTCCTGCAACCGCAGCATCAGTAACCTCCGCCAAGAATGACTCTGTCACCATTTCCTGCATGAACGTCTTTCTCACACACTACGCGACAACAACATCGCTGTCATTACATCAACTACATCATTTACATCAGAGGATGCGACGGCCCTGACGGACGCGGCTTCTGTCCGCCACGCGACGGACTTTTCTTTCCGCCGCCTTTGATCCCGCCTTTACCGCCACCCTTTGCACCACCCTTGCCGCCGAAACCTTTGCCGCCTGTTTTCGGCCGCTCAGGGCGGAGTGTCTTGCTGCCGCTGTAGGAGCCGGATCGTCCAGCGCCGCCTCTACTTTTTTCATTTCCACGTCCGCCGCCTGCACCGTCGCCACTTCCGCCACTTCCGCCACTTCCGCCACTTCCGCCACGGCTACCGCTGCGATGTTCCTGCGACTGGCCACGCGTGAAGGGTTTGCCTGACCTGTCCGGCCGATCTTGTCTGTCCGATCTGTTCGGACGGTCTGCTCTCTCCGATCTTCCGCCACGATCCGACCGGTCATTGCCCAGGCGTTCGCTTGAATACCCACCACGACCATTATCTGAACGACCACGTTGTTCAGATTGATCACGGAAATCGCGCCGCTCATTTTTGCCACCCCGACCGCCAGAATATTGGCCGCCACGGGATGGCCTCTGATCACCGCGACGTTCGTCCGAAAAGCCACCACGTCCGCCAGCGTTTTTGTTTCCACGAACCGGCCTCTCGTCACTCCGGCGTTCCTCCGAGGAACCGCCGCGTCCGAATGCGCTGGAGAATTCCCCGCGACCACTGCCGCTGCGACTACGCTGTTCCGATTGATCACGGAAATCGCGACGCTCATTTTTACCACCCCGACCGCCAGAATATTGGCCGCCACGGGATGGCCTCTGATCACCGCGACGTTCGTCTGAAAAGCCACCACGTCCGCCAGCGTTTTTGTTTCCGCGAACCGGTCTCTCGTCACTCCGGCGTTCCTCTGAATAACCGCCGCGCCCGCCATCACTTTTACCACCGCGAGACGGTCTTGACGAAGAACGCGATTCATACACATCAGGCCGTTCGAAGTCTCGGTATCCGCCCGAGCGTCCCCCCGGTTTTCTGGCACCGCCTCCGCCTGCACCACCTGAGCCACCGCGTCCACCGCGAACATCACGGGATGCGGGACGGTCTGACGCACGGCCAGCAGATTGGCCACCTGCATATTTAGCAGGGTCAGGCTTGCCCATGCGCTTGAACGCCTGCACTTCCGCACTCGCCCGGTGCTGGTATTTTCCGTTTCCGCGCGCCTGTGGGCGGCTCTGCGGGCGTCCCTTGCCTTGCGGTTTGCCCCGTCCTCCGCGCTTTGACGCGCCGAAGTCGTTGCCGTTGTCATCCGGCACATATTCAGAATCACCGGCGTTTTCCATATTCACCGCCAGCATCATCTTCTGCAGACGCTTCAGTTCCTGCGGGGTCATGTACCGCATCCGGCCTTTGGGAAGCCCCTTGAGCGACAGCGGCCCCACTTCAAGTCGCACCAGTTTTTTGACTTCATGGCCGACGGCCGCAAACATCCGCCGCACTTCGCGGTTGACGCCTTCTGTGACCAGAATCTCCAGCGTCGTCGCTTCTTTATACCGACGGATCAGCTTGACCATCAGCGGACGGATCAGGACAGGCCCGAGGCGCACGCCCTTCTCGGTCATCGATGCAATGGTGTGGTCATCCACTTCGCCTTCGACGCGCACATGATAGCGTTTTTTCACGCCGCAGCTGGGGTGGGTCAGGAAGAACGCGAGGTTGCCGTCATTCGTCAGAACCAGCAACCCTTCCGAGTCGCGGTCAAGACGGCCGACGGGATACACGCGCTCACGCACCTGCTCGTCAACCAGATCCATCACGGTCTTGCGGCCGAGTTCGTCCGATGCGGTCGTCGTGCAACCTGCGGGCTTGTGCATCAGATAATAGACCTTCTTCTCCGCATGCACGGGCTTACCGTCAACCGTGATCTTGTCGGACTCAGGATCAATCTTGACGCCGAGTTCATTCACAGTGCGGCCGTTGACCGCGATGCGGCCTTCTAAAATCATCTCCTCACACTTGCGACGCGACGCGACTCCGCAGTGGGCGAGGTATTTGTGGATCCGTTCAAGCTGGCTCATTGGGCATCCGGTATATAAAAGACCAAAAGTTCGGCGTCCTTGCTCGGACGAACCGTATAAGAACCGGCTGCCGCCGGAATCAGACAACTATCCCACTTGCCGCGTTCAACACTGGCGCCACCCGCTTCAATCAGGCAGCTGCCTTTGGCGACCGTGATCAGGTGGAACCGCTCGCCGCCGGTTGTGAAGTTGCAGGGCTTACCGGCAAACTCCTTCAGCCGCTCCATGCGGAACTTCGGCGAATCAACCAGACGCTCCAGCACATATGCGACTGTCGGCAGGATTTTTCCTTCCACCGTCGTAATCCCGTCAGCCGAGAAGTCCGACACCGCCATCGCATGCTCAACATGCAGCTCACGGGGCTTTCCGTCAAGGCCGACGCGATTCCAGTCGAACACACGGTAGGTCGTATCACTGTTCTGCTGGATCTCGGCGATCCGTACGCCTGCACCGAGTGCGTGGATTGTTCCCGAAGGTACATACACCACATCACCCTCACGCACGCTGAACGCGTTCAGGCAATCTGCGACGGTTCCTTCTTCCAGCGCCTTGGCAAAGCTCTCTTTGGTCACGCCCGGTTTCAGGCCGCGGTAAATCTTGCCACCGGCTTCGGTTTCCAGCACAATCCACGCTTCGGTCTTGCCAAGTTCACCGGCCTTTTGCTTGCCTGCATATTCATCATTCGGGTGAACCTGCACAGACAAGTCCTGCACCGGATCAATCAGCTTGAGCATCAGCGGAAACACGTTCGGGTTTGACGGGTCAACCGCCTTGCCGCAAAGCTCTTCCTTATTTTCAGTAAACAGCTCGTGCAGCGTTTTACCGGCATAGGCTTCAGTCAAACAAACGGTGGAGTCGGCGTCGTGATCGGACAACTCCCAGCTCTCACCGATCGGCTCAGCCGGAACATCGCCCGGACGGTCGGCCAAGACCCGCCCACCCCACACGCGGACTTTCAGCAATGGTTTAAAAATCAAAGGTTGCTGCATAATTTCTCCTGTTTTGCTTGTCGCAGCGCGGTAATGAAACCGCATTCATTCTCGTAACGTTTATTTCTTTTATTCTCTTCTCGCATTATCTGACTGCGCGGCGGACATTGCCCTCAGAGACAGACACATGTATTTCACGTTAACAGGTGCAGCAGCATGCTGCCACATGCGATGGATCAGAACAAACAAATCCATAAGCTGTTTGATTATAACGGACTTTGACAGGGATACAACAGAAGATTAGCTGAGTGCAGAGAAAGAAAGATCAGACGCCGCGATCCTGCCCAGGCCAGATCCAGCGATGAAGCTGCAACTGTAAGCGTACGTTGAGGTTATCGAACAAAATCCATTCAGCCAGATCCGCCGGACGAAGCTCGGTGACAATCGGGCTCAGCAAAACCGCGCAAGTATCACTAAAATTACGCGTTTCGATCACGTGGCGGGCAAATTCATAGTCTGCGCGATCGGCCAGAACGAACTTGACTTCATCCGTCCCGCGCAGCTTGGCGAAATTCGCCGCGTTCATCCGCCTGTCCATCCGGCTTGAGGGACATTTGACATCCATCACGCGGATCACACCGTCCGGAAGGCTTCCGATATCCTCAGCGCCGTTTGTCTCGACGCCGACGGTAAAACCGGCCGCCAGCAGCCGACGAGCCAACTCCGGCGTCGCTTTCTGCTCCAGCGGCTCGCCTCCGGTAATCGTCACGTACCGCGGGCCCATCTCATTGACTTTTTCAACGATCTCGTCCAGCCCCATCGTCGTACCCGACTCTTCAGACGCATAGCGTGTATCGCACCAGCGACAGTTCAGTGAACAGCCAGACAGCCGCACAAACACGCACGGCATCCCCGCACGCGTACTTTCGCCCTGAATACTGGAAAAGATCTCGTTGACATTCAATGATTCTTCACGCACGGAGAACAACTTTCTTTCGTTTTACAATCTTCTGTATGCTCATCATTGAGGTAGGGCAAATCCCATCTCGGATGTGTCAGATAATCCCATAAAGAAAAGACGTTAAACAAATTCGGCTGAAAACATCGGTACAAAGTCATGTTCTGATCTGGATGTTCTTTTTTCCATTCATCAAAATCCGACACCACATGATCATAATGCACACCTTTAAATTCGCACTCAAACGAGCGGAACTGACCGTCATATGTCTGATAACAGCGCAAACCGGCTTCCTGAAAGAAAAGTTCTGACAGCCAAAAGACAACCAGAACAACTGCTGAAATGATACACGCATAACGACAGCACTTCAACGGTGTTATCAGGATTGGAGGATTTACATTCGTCTCAGGAAGAGAATTATCACGAGTCGGGGAATCAGACATGCAAATGACTTCTAGCGCTTGGCGAAAAACTTGCCCGGCATCTGACGGATCACGCGCTTCAGTTCCAGCACCATCAAGGACGCCGACACCTCCGCCACCGGCAAGCCCGACAACCGGCACAGTTCATCAATATGCACCGGATCACCCTCAAGCAAGTCCAGCAGGATCGCCTCCGACTCTTCCGGCGTCACCTTCCCCCGCAGAATCGCCGCATGAGGCAAGCCGTTGCCCGCTTTTGCACCAGCCGCGCCGGTCGAACCGGTCGGCCCGCCAACGTCCGCAATCCGTTTCTTGCGCGGATAGGATCTTCTGCCGCAGTCATCATCCTGTTCCATTACCGGAACCTTCTGCCCCTGCAGAAGCGGGCGCTTGACTTCATCCAGAATATCATCGATGTCCCGCACCAGAATCGCGCCGTCTTTGAGTAATTTATTGCAGCCGCTGGCACCGGGCTGGTCGATCCGCCCAGGGATCGCGAACACGTCGCGCCCCATATCCGCAGCCTGATGCGCCGTGATCAGCGCGCCGCTGCGCTCGGGAGCCTCAACCACCAGCACGCCCGTACTCATGCCCGCGATAATCCGGTTGCGACGCGGGAAGTTCTCTTTTGCCGGAGTCGTGTCCATCGGAAATTCGCTGATCACCGCACCGCTCAGGGCGATCTCGGCAGCGAGGTCACGGTTCTCCGGCGGATACATATGAAGCAGCCCGCAGCCGATCACCGCAATCGTCCTGCCCTTGGCTTCGAGCGCTCCCTGATGCGCAAAGCTGTCAACCCCGCGCGCCAGACCGCTGACAACCGTAAAGCCAGCCAGCGCCAGCTGCGTGCCGAACGTCCGCGCCTGCTCGCGTGCATAATTACTCGCGCGCCGCGTGCCGACAATCGCAAAGGCGTTGCCGTCGTCATACCGGATTTCGCCGCGCACATATAACACACTGGGCGGATCGAACACCGCCTCGCGCATCAAAATCGGATACGCCGGGTCGTCATACGCAATCACGGTGACGTTATTGTCCGCCGCCTTTTCAAGCTCCGGACGCGGATCAATGTCGCGGGCTTTTAAAATCCCCTGCAGTTGCGGTTTTCTGAGGTTAGTCGTTTTCTGGATCTCTTCTTCGCTTGCACCGAGAATCCGTTCACTGCAGCCGAAATGCCGGATCAGCTTGCGGATAGTGGCATTGCCCACACCCGGGGCAAGAAGCAGACGGATCAGGTTTTCGACACGTTCCATTGACGGTTCCCATTCTTATTTCTGCTTATCGATTTCCGGCGACCCAACAGGACAGTATGCATATTGTATAAGACAAGTGTATTCGGTTTGTTTTTTTGCGCAAGCGTTTGTGCCGACATTTCGGCCTTTGCCCGCATTCTTTCGACTTCCTTTTCTCAAAAACATACGACACCTCCGCAAATACATACAAAACCCGCATAATCTGCTGGAAAAATCATGCCCAATCAGTCCAACGAACGGAAAAAGATTCAACGAATTTGCCGACGAAGACACAGTTAGGATGGACGGCAACGGATTCTCATGCTAGAATCAAGACGTGACGTCGGAATGAATTTCGCTATCAGGCTATGATGCCACTGTTATGACGGAGTTGTTGTTTATGAATTTGCAGGAAGCCTGGCAGCTGGCCAGCCGCGAGACCAATATCCACCGTGCCAGAAAAAATATGCTCTATACATTCGGCTCGACCCGACTGCCGTATGTCTGTATCAGCCCCGCAACACAATCGGAAAGCAACGTGACTGTCCGCCGCGGGGAAGTGACTGCCGACCGGCCGAAGATCACGCTGCCGGGACAGGAACAGATTTCGTTTGAAGGCTTTGATATCGACCTGCCCGAAGGGGAAAAAACCGACGGGATGCTGCCGGTATTCCTTGCCCGACGGATCGAAATGCCCAACGCGAAATATGTCAATAAAGCCGACTCGGTCACAACAGAATCGCACAGCGTCGAAGAAGCGGTTGACCGCGAGATGAACCGGCTGGAACAGCAGAACGATATCCGCACCGCCGTGATTCAGGCGCCAGAATCGGTCTGGCAGCTATCGATCCTGATGTATGTCGGCAGCCAGATCGTCCGCAGCGCTCCGGGCAATATCACCGAACACATGGAACACCTGCGCCTGCAGCACGGCCACGAATAACGCCTCTGCGACACGATAACGCTTTCCAATAAAAAACAGGACATGCCCCGAGCGGGAACGTCCTGTTTCAGTTTTCGTTAAGACTGTGGTGCAACGCCCTGAGCAGCCTTCAAACCATCAGCGGTTTGAGTAACCTGAATATGCAGTCTGTCCGAGTTCGCCTTCCGGACGCATTTGCGGAAGCTGCGGGATCACGAGATTCTGGCCCGGACGCAGAGCCGCCGGATTGACCTGCGGGTTTGCATCGCGGATCAGCGTCCACTTGTTGCCGTCGCCGTAGCACATCTTGGCGATCCGGTAAAGCGTGTCGTTCTCCTTGACCGAATACACACGGCTTGCCGTTGCCGTCGGTTCGACAGGACGCACACGTTGCTGCTGATTCTGCGGTTGTGTCTGCCCTGTCGGTGTTGAGGGCTGGGTGTTCTGGTTCTGGCCGCTGCTTCCATACTGGCCAAACGGATTCGGCTGTGGGGTTACCGGTAGCGGCGCCGCTTCAACTTCATCCTGATAATACGTCGGACGTGTCGTCTGCCCGCCAATAACGGCAACGGCCTCTTCCCTCAAGTGCATCAACTGGCTGGCCTGCCCGTCATCGGCAATTTCCTCATCCGTCTGCTGCGCTGAAAGCAAATCCTTGGTGTCAGTCAATTTACCGATCTGGCTAAGAGATCCGAAAAACAAAAGCAGGCCGACGGTCATCGTGATAAATGTCCCCACATGCGGCCGATGCGCCTCTTCCTGTTTTGTCTTACGACTAACCTTTGCCATCATCCTTCTCCTTTTTTTTCTTGCCGCAGCGCGGTACTGAAACCGCGTTCGTTTTTTTAACGTTTATTTCTTTTCGACTCTCATCGCATTATCTGACGGCACGACACAGCCGCCGCCGCAAATAATGCAACCCGATAACCATAAATAGGTTAGAAGGACAAAAAGAGACACAGATTCACCCGTGCGCACTTTCACCATCCTGCATGGGCAAACGTTCTTGCCCCCCTTGTCCTGTTTATCGACCCGACGGAGGCAGAATCTTCATCTTTTTCCGTATGAGTTGTCAGTACTTTATTGCCAGCTTCGCAACCTTTGGGTATCCTTGTACAAATCCTTGTGAATACTGCCGGTTTGGACAGATCCGGGCGGTAACGACAAACAGAAAAACAGCAGGAAGCAAACATGAACCGAATCCTACCGCTGCCAATCTCGTATGAAACCTGCCCGGCGGTAATCGGTGCGGAGAAAATTGCTGAGGAATATGCGGGATTTCTTGCCGACGAGTCGCGCATGCGGGCAAACCAGCTGGAGCGGCTGTATCTTCCGCAGTCAGCTGAACAGGCAGCATTTGCAATCCGCGAGCTGCATGATATGAAAAAATCATGCCTTGTTAGCGGCGGACGTACCGGCATCACCGGCGCAACCTCGCCAATTTCAACCGATGCGACTGTCTCTCTTGCCAAGATGAACCGGATTCTCGCCATCGGACACGATGGTGAAGGGTATTACGCCCGCGTGGAACCCGGAGTGAGCCTGCAGGAGCTGATGAAACGGTTGCGGCTGCGGGATGTGCTGGACCTGCCCGGTGCGACAGAAGCCGAAAAAGAATCAGCTGAAGCCTTCCGGCGTGAACACAGCCGTTTCTGGTTTCCGGTTGACCCGACGGAGCTGACCGCCCACATCGGCGGCGCTGTCGCCAACAATGCCTCCGGCGCGCGCAGCTACCGGTATGGTGCGATGCGCAACTGGGTGAAAGCACTGAAGGTGGTTCTTCCCGACGGCAGGCTGATCGCATTCCGCCGCGGGCAGATACGCGCCGACAGCGGATGTTTTTTGCTGATCCAACCCGACGGTTCGGAATCGACAATCCCGATCGAAACGCTAACACTCCCCCGCACAAAAGCCACCCTTGGCTATCCCCTGCGCGAGGGAATGGACCTGGTCGACCTGTTTGTCGGCAGCGAAGGCACCCTCGGCGCGATTGTCGAAATCGAACTGAGGCTTGCCAAACAACCGCAGACCATTGCCGGTGTGCTAACCGTGCTTGACCATGAGGAACAGGCACTGGAACTCGTCGAACAACTGCGACGACGCTCTGACCTGCCGCTGAACGCTGTCGAATATTTTGACGATGCGGCGATGTTGCTTCTGCAAAATCTTCAGATCAAAAATCAGGCCGACCTGCCGCCACTGGTGAAGTGGGAGGGTCCGGCACTCTACTTTGAACTCGGATGCGAGAATGACGAACTAGACGACGCACTGAACGCACTCGAAACGTTTCTGGACAACCACGGCGTTGATCCGGCAGCGACGTGG
This sequence comes from bacterium, assembly GCA_003249795.1. GTDB lineage: Bacteria > Planctomycetota > SZUA-567 > SZUA-567 > SZUA-567 > SZUA-567. Next base: position 20,471 of record QKHZ01000126.1, read on the forward strand.
GCGGAGGACAACGACACCGGGCTTGAGCGGATGAAACACTTCCGCCACGCCGTACCGGAAGCGGTCAATGCGACTATCGGCCGCCACGCGGAGCGCGTTCCTGGACTGCACAAGGTCGGTACCGACATGGCTGTGCCGCCGACACAACTTCGTCAGGCGATGATCATGTACCGCGAAGGCCTGCGACAGACAGGACTGACATCAGTGGTCTTCGGCCATATCGGCGACTGCCACCTGCATGTCAATATCCTCCCCGAAACGTTGGACGAGCTCGCCCGCGCAAAAGATCTGTATCGTTCATGGGCAATGGAAGTCGCACGCAACGGCGGGGCTGTTGCGGCAGAACATGGGATCGGCCGGATCAAGAAATCGATGCTGGAGATCCAGTACGCGCCCGAGTCACTGGCGGCGCTGCGCCGTGTCCGCCACGCCCTCGACCCGAAAGGACTGTTTGCGCCGGGAGTTCTGGTCTGATCACGCGCGCTCATCTTGATCCCGCAAGCGTAGATTAATCGTCAAAACCAGCCGCGCGGATTCTCTCGCGCGCAAGCTCAACCCATCGCGTAATCCGCCACGGTTCGTTGTTCAAGGTATGTACATCCTTCATAATGAATTCGAAGTTGCATCCACCAGAACCTGCAATCTTCAGTGTCCGGTCGAGGTCTTCACAAATTGCCTTCTCGTTAAAATCCTGCGTACTGATCAACGTTGGATTGGGTTTACGGCTGTACACATAGCTTGCACCAAGTTGCTCGGCGGAAATATTCTCATCACACCACGGAGAAACCGAGACACTCCGCAGGTTCGACAACGTTTTTAACACAGGCATCTTGTCATGCACCGGTTCGCAACAGCCGTAATAAGAAAGCCCAAACGTATCCGCCAGCTCTTTCTGATACGGAAAAACAAACTCCGAAAACTGAGCCGATCCGACACCGACCGTCTCCTGCGACTCAATCAGGCACCACAAGTCTTTGCGCGTAACCGCATCGCCCTCTTTCCACGATGCACGCGACAAATCCGGTGCATAGCCCTGTGTTCCGCTGCCGACATAATCATTCTCATTATTCAGACAAAACAGCCCCTGCCGCTCCAGTTCAACACACCGCTGCATATGATCGTCGCAGAGAAAACGCATCAGACGGTGCAGCTCGTCCGGTGCATCATACATCGCCAGCATCATCTCCTCCATCCCGATCCAGCGGATCAGCGTCGAGGTCATTCCCAGCGTCCAGAAAAAACCGCCCCGAATCCGAACCGGAACGATATCGCCAACAATCTCCTCCATCTCCTGTTTCATTGCAAGCGTCAACGCACGCTCAGCCGTAAATATTTTCGGATGCAGCTTGGCAAAGCCCTCCTCGAACCGGTCCATATCAATAGCCGGTTCCCAGTTATACGCCCCCATCACGTCCTTTTGTTCACATTGATGAATCTTCTCACTGACGCCATAATCGCCCCATGTCAACTGCCACGGAAGATCAATCCATGGCTCAACGACGGCATCATCCTGCAGCGTCTCAAACCGCCAGATTTTTTCCGCCAGTTGCCGCTGCAAAAGATTGACCGCATCTGAACCCTGTACCGGTTCATGAACGGTACGGTCATAAGGTGGGTTTGCATCATGTACGCCACTATATTCACACAGGATCATCGGGCGCCGCATCTTCAGGCCGTGGCAGGCCAGCCAGTCCTGACGCCGCTGAAGATTCACCGGATCATTGGCGATCTCAAGATACCGCCACGCCATCTGCCGCAGCCGGTTTCTCTGCGCTTGTGTAATTCGTACCGTTTCTGCTGCCACAGCACTCCCGCTAACGCCATCAATCGCCATCATCCGATCCTTTTCTTAAAAAGTTTTTCACTTACAGGAGAAAGTTTCCCTTACTGCATATTTATCCTGTAAAATATAGAATGTCGTTCAATTTTGATTGCAGGAGAATATTACACATGGCATCAATTCCCCTCTCACCGGATTCACGCGATTACGACTGCGGGCTGGACATGCCGCTGATTCGCCTGTACGGCGCCGGTGTCCGCCAAAGCCCATCGCCTCTCAAACTCCACCGCAATGACGGCTTTGAAATCACGTTGCTGCTGGACGGAGCCGTGCGCTGGGAAATTCCGAACTTCCCGCCGCTATGTCTGAGCGGCGGTGACATGTGCCTGATGCAGCCGCGCGTACCGCACCGGAGCGAAAATGACATCTTCGCGCCCTGCACCCTTCTCTGGATGGTTTTTGATCCCAGGCACCCCCACGCCGAGCGCAATACCCCCTTCTCCAACGCGGAACTAAAACGCATGGACAAACGGTTGAAAACAATGGGCAACCGCGCCTTCCGCGCCTCTGACCACCTGCTGCGACTTGCGCAGTGCTGGTGGCAGTTTATCCGTACCCATCCGCAAGCCACGCCTGAGCAGATCCCGCTTGTGCGGTGTTTTCTGTGCGGCATTATTTCGATGGTCTGGGCAGAAGCTGCAGAAGGAAGCCCAGAACAGATCAGCCCCGCGATCCGCCGTGCGCTTGACGCAATCGAAAAGAGAATTGACGCGCCGCATACAGTCCCCAATCTCGCGCGCCTTGCAGGTCTCTCTCAAAGCAGATTTTACGAACTGTTCCGGCGTGAGGTGGGCTTAAGCCCTGCCTCCTACATCCAGCAGCAGCGTTGCGCTTACGCACGCCAACTGTTGCGGACGACAACACTCGGCATCACGGAAGTCGCATTCCGTTGCGGTTTTTCCTCCAGCCAGTACTTCGCCCGCTGTTTTCAGCATTTTTCCGCCTGCACACCCTCTACCTATCGGCAATCTGTGAAAAAAGAAACGTAAATCCCCTCAATAGCCAATGCGCCAACAGCGAAGACGAAAGACTGTATTCCACGAGATTCTCGGATCGTCTTGACGATTTTCGTTGTGACAACGCCACAATCGGCGCCTTTCCAGTTGCAAGAAAAAGCGCAACCGGTACGATTGCCAAGATGATGATTGTAAAACTCGCACTCCGTTATGCATTAGCCCGGCGCGTCCATGCGGTCGCGGTGATGGCCGTCGCACTCGCGCTGACGGTGCAGATCGTCGTCATGGCTGTCCTTGACGGGATGCTGGTGGATATGGAAAACCGGGTACGCGATACAGGTGAACAGGTGACGTTCCTGTTTAAAGGCGATCTTCTCACCCAAAAGGAGTTCGACCGGCTCAGCGCCGCGTTTTTCTCCCGACCCGACGTCACCGGCCTCAGCCCAAAAATCGTCGGACTGTCTCTTGCCGAGCGCGGCGGATGGTATGCGCCGGTTGAAGTCCACGGCGTTGACCTTGCCTACGAAGCCCGTTACGGACGGCTCTGTTCATATCTATTGCAACTCAAACTCGACCCGCTTGCGCCGAAATGGTCTGACGAAAACATCGTCTCATCCAAGCCGCCCGCGTTTGTCTCCAGCCGTGTTGCAGAACAGCTGCAGGCAAAACCGGGCGACGAAATTGTCCTCAACTTTACAAGCGACTCCGAACAGCAGAAAATCCGCCGCAAGCACTTTGTCATCACCAGCACATTTTTAAGCGGCAACCCATACCTCGACGAAATGGGAATCTATATTCCAATCGAAGAAGCGAGACAACTGTTTTATCAGACCGATGCGCAATTATATGAACGCGTCGGGCTGTGGCTGGACGACCCGAAACGCGCCGATGAAATCTACCAGCAACTCGGCGATATCGTTTTGGCCAGCGTCGCCGCAACGCCAGCGCGCGAAATCACCGTCAATACATGGACGCAGCGCTGGAGTTGGTATTACGAAAGCATGGTTCACGAAAACAATCTGCAGGAGATCGTGCTGACGCTGATGAATATCTCCGGCGGGTTCTGCGTGTTTGCAATTCTTGCAACGCTTGTGGCCAAGCGCGTGCGTGACGTCGGACTCCTGCGCTGTATCGGCGCAACACGCATGCAGGTCATCGGGATCTTTGTCCTTGTCGGGCTCATGACCGGAGTCGTCGGCAGCGCCCTTGGCGTTGCAGGCGGATACTTCGCCACCCCCCGCATTGACGAATGGTACGAAGCCCTCACCGGACAACCGCTTTATCCGCCGCGGATGTTCGGAATCGCGGAACTCACAACCGTGATTTACGGATGGAAGGTCGCTATTTACGCCATAGCCGCCACACTCATCGCGACACTGGCAGCACTCTATCCGGCTCTCTGGGCAGGATGGCAGGAACCGATGGAGGCACTGCGCGATGAGTAGCCTGTACCCGCAGCCCGCACAACCGAAACAACCCGAGCAGACGCCGCTACCGGCAGAACCTGTTTTGTTTGCAGAAGGCATCGGACACGTTTACCATGACGGCACGCGCGAGCTTGAGATTCTGCGTGAGGTCAACCTCGCGGTTGAGGAAGGCGAAAGCGTCGCGATCATCGGCCGCAGCGGAACCGGCAAAACGACGCTACTTAATATCCTGGGACTGCTCGACAACCCAACGCGCGGACAACTCATCATGGCAGGAAAAAACACCGCAGGCCTGTCCGAACGAGAGCGTACCCGCATGCGCGCTGAGCACATCGGCTTTGTCTTCCAGCAGTATCATCTGATTGCGGAATTAAACGCACTCGAAAACATCGAGCTGACCGCTGGCTTTGCCGGAACAAAGAAAATAGACGCAAGAGAACGGGCGAGAGAACTGCTTGATCAGGTCGGACTGAGTGAGCGAGCCACACACCGCCCGGCAAAACTCTCCGGCGGCGAACGCCAGCGCGTGGCTATTGCACGGGCGCTTCTCAACCGTCCGAACCTGCTGCTCTGTGACGAACCTACCGGAAACCTCGACCCGCACACCAGCGAGACGGTGATGAATATTTTCTGGGATGTCGTCCGCCAAAGCCGCACGTCCATGATTCTGGTCACACACGACCAGCAGGTCGCAAAACGCGCTGACCGCATCCTGACCCTCTCCGAAGGCCGCCTGCAATGACGGTGCCCCACAACATGTTCCTCTCGCATCTGTCACGCGCACGCTCGATTCAAACCGCCGCTCTTTTCTTCATCGTCTTTTTATCTCTCTGTAAGCTCAGCCTGAGAGCAGAGGAAAACGCTGAGAATCAGAAAACTCCGGTAACGCCGACAGAAGAAGCGAATGAAAATGCGCCGCCCCAGCAGGAGACGTTGCCACCACTCGCGGAAAACGGAATTCCGGTCGGCCTTTCGTATTTTTTATTTAAAGACCGGCCGCAGATGGCAGACCGTTTTTTACGGGTGATGGTCTACCGCCCTGAAAAATGGACTCCGAATGATAAAATCCTGATTGTCATGCACGGGATGACCCGCAATGCACAGCGTTACCTCAACGACTGGACGGCTGCGGCAGAAAAGCAGAACTGGCTTGCTATCGCCCCTGAGTTCAATGAGACCTCATACCCCGGAAGTACTGCATATAACTTGGGTTACATGTTCGGCACATCACTCATTGCCGACACAGACATCATCAACTGGAAAAAACTGACGAAAAAACTGCGGCAGGCTTCGGAGCAAAATGAGCTGACACGGCAGGGGCGAATCTGGTGCTATCTGCCGGATTCTGCAAAAGATGCAATTCCGACAGAAGAAGACACCTGCCCGCTTGCAATTGACTGTAAAACGGTTATCCTTAGGGGTTTGAATACGCTGCTGCAAAGCGACGCATTTTTTAATGAGGCGGTTTACCACGATATCCGTCTGCCGAAACGGGTGCATGACGCATTCATCGCCGGACCCGATAGCGTCACGATCGGAATGCTCTGGCAATTGAACCGTCAGGTGCTGGCAACGGTCTGGCCCGATGTAATCCGGACAGGCAACTTACGACGCCAACCCGTGAGCCGGTGGACATTTACCGTTCTGGAAACCATCTTTGACGAAGTCCGCCGCCGCACGCAGGCAAAAGAAAAAAACTACCTGCTCTATGGCCATTCCGCCGGCGGGCAGTTTGTTCACCGGATGGCGATGTTTTATCCGGCTGCTCGGTTCAAGTACGCGGTCGTCGCCAATGCCGGCCGGTTTACGCTACCGGAATTTGACGAGCCGTTTCCGTATGGTCTGGCAGGCGTGCCATACTCGAAACGCCGCCTGATGAAAGTGCTGGCCAAACCCGGATCGATTCTGGTCGGCGAAAATGATACCGGTTCGCAACTGCTCTCGGTCACACCGCGGGCAATGGAACAAGGTGAAAACCGCCGCCAGCGTGCGGAAGTGTTTTATAAAGCGATCCAAAGTTCGGCGAAAAAGAACGGTGTCCCGCTTGGATGGGAACTGCTCACAGTCAAGGATGCCGGACATTATAATGCACAGATGGTTGACGCGGCAGTTGACGCATTCAACCGCTTTCTGCAGCAGAAAACGAACCGATAAAAAGCAGGCAACGGCAACACCGAATTCTGTCATGGCTGCTCTTTAGGCCAAACAGGGAATTGATAAAATCGCGACTGAAGGAGTAACTGGTAATGGCGTGCAAAGTGTACATTGATGGAACGTTTTATGATGAATCCGAAGCGAAGGTCTCGGTCTTCGACCACGGCCTGCTGTATGGCGACGGCGTCTTTGAAGGCATCCGCGCGTACAACGGCAAGGTCTTTCTCTGCCAGGAGCACATCGACCGGATCTATGAAGGCGCGAACTACATCTGCATCAACATCCCCATGACCAAAAAGGAGATGGAAAAGGCTCTCTACGCGGCGCTGAAGGAAAACGGACTCAAGGACGCCTACATCCGCCTGATCGTCACACGCGGTACCGGCTGCCTCGGCCTGAACCCGTTTAAATGCGTGAAGCCCAGCATTATCATCATCGCGTCGTCAATCGAACTGTATCCGCCGGAACTGTATGAACAGGGACTGTCGATCATCACCAGCGCCGTGCCTGCGGTCAACCCCGAAGCGCTCAATCCGCGCGTGAAATCGCTGAACTATCTGAACAATATCCTTGCGAAGATGGAAGCGCTCAATGCAGGCATGTTTGAAGCGATCATGCTTAACAGCCAGGGAAATGTTGCCGAATGCACCGGCGACAATATCTTTATCGTAAAAAACGGCGTTGTCAAAACCCCGCCGGTTACGGCCGGAATCCTCGAGGGCTGCACCCGCAACGCATTACTGAAACTGGCAAAGGATGCGGGCATCCCTGCACAGGAAGTCAACCTGCAGCGCTATGACCTGTACGCGGCTGACGAATGCTTCCTGACGGGAACCGCCGCCGAATTGATCGCCGTTACGAAAATTGACGGGCGCATCCTTGGCGACGGCAAACCCGGCCCCATGACCCGCAAGCTGCTGGGAATGTTCCGGGATCTGACGAAGAAATAACCGGTATCAGAAGTGTAGAGGCAGAACAGTAAAATAAACCCGACAGGGTATCCTTACTCTGGGAAAGGATCGGCATGCCGCGACTCCGAATCAAAAACGGCCCGTCAAAAGGGCAGACCTTCGAGATCATGACAGAGCCTCTCTCCATCGGCCGCGATACCACGTGCGGTATTCAGGTGATGGACAAGGGCGCCAGCCGCGTCCATGCGGAAGTCTTCCGGATCGGGGAGATGTGCTTTATCCGCGACCTGCAGAGCCGCAACGGAACGTTTGTCAACGACAACCGCATCGACGAAGAACTGCTGCGCGAATCCGACCGCATCCAGATCGGCGCGACCGTACTTGTCTATGAAAGTGCGGAGGCAAAAGAAGACGGCGAAGGCGGAGTCGAGTTCGCTGACGGCGAAGAGATCGGCTCGCTTCTGGAGCTTCGTCTTGAAGACCTGTCTGCGGCAAACGTCGGTGAGGGCGACGGCTCGGAAGCCGCGCGACTCCGTGCGATCTACCGACTCGGACGCATTCTTGCAGAAGAGCGGGAAGAACGCGCACTGATCGACAAGGTGCTGCCGTTTGTGTGCGAACAGCTGCGTGCAGACGTCGGCTACCTGTTCACACGCGACGCGCAGAAAGGGACGATCACCCCGATCGGAAACTACCAGCGCACCAACGAACGAGCGGCAAAAGTCTCGCGCAGTATTATCCGCAGGGCGATTCAGGAAAAACGGGCGCTGCTGACATCTGACGCAATGCAGGACACGCGGTTCTCGGCACAGGACAGTATCCTGCTGAAACAAATTCACAGCGTGATCTGTGTCCCGCTCTCGGTCAGTGGCGATTTGTCCGGCGTGCTGTATCTGGCAACCGACAACCCCGGTTCGAGTTTTACGGAAGAAGAACTGGAACAGGCCGCCGCGATGGCCGACCCGATCGGTCTGGCGATTGTCCACATCCGCACGCGCAAAGCCCAGCGCGACCACTTGGTCAGTACCATCCGCGTACTGGTGCGCGCGGTTGAAATGAAAGACAAAACCGGACGCGGCCAGTCCGACCGGATTGCAAACTACGTTGTCGCCATCGCCCGAAAGCTTGAGTTGCCGAGCATGCAGATTGAACACCTGCAGATGGCAGGGCTACTGCATAACATCGGAAAACTTATCGAAGGCGCAGAGGCGTTTTACGGCTCCGACCAGCCGCTGAAAGATTTATCCGCACCGGAAAAACAGGTTCACTACGCGCTTGAAATCCTGAGCGAAATGGACGACTTCGCCCATATCGAAAAAGCGATCCGCTACCAGCTTGAACGCGTCGACGGCTCAGGCCCGCAGAAAATGACAGGCGACGATATCCCGATCGGTGCGCGGATTCTTGCTACAGCCATCGAGTTTGACTGTGTCGCCAATGCGACGACCGGCGACGACCGGCCGGAACAGCGGCTGAAAGACGCCGTCATCGAAATGGGCCGGCAATCAGGACGGACGCTGGACAAAGAAGTGGTTCAGGCGCTCTTAGTCGCCCACCGCGACGGCACACTGCACGAGGCGACCCTCACGCAGGAAGCTGCGGAGATGGCTGCAGACGCATGAACCTGATTCCCTGCATCCTCTCCCAGATCCTGATCGCAGAACAGCGGATTGCCCAGATGGTGGTTCTCTGTGAGAAAGACGGCGAGCGGACGCTGCCGATCGAGATCGGCATTATCGAAGCGATGGCGATTAACCGCTACGTGCAGGGCGAAGAAACGATCCGCCCGATGACACACGACCTGCTTCTGCAGATGATGGAGCAGATGGGCGGCGAGTTGAAGCGCGTGATTGTCAACGACCTCGTCGCCTCGCCCGACGGCACGGGCACGTTTTACGGAACGCTGGTGGTGGAGCAGAACGGCGCGGAACTTGAGATCGACTGCCGCCCGTCAGACGGGATTGCACTCGCCACGCGCACGGGCTGTCCGATCCTCGTCGCCGAACACGTCCTCGACGCCGTCAGCGGTTAACCACTCCTTCACAAGCAATCATCCAAGCTCCCGCATTTCATCCACGTGGTCATGGCCATGCTGTTCTGAAGTTCTTAAAACATGAAAATGATAAGAAAGTCGTGCAATACAGAAGCCCACAAGTGCGCCGATACCTCCGGCAAGAGATAGCGCAACCATATTGATTGGCAAATGCAGGGTTGTCGACAAATGAGGTGAATGATGAGTAGTCCATGCCTCGAGCCGGTAATACACCAATATAAACAACAATGCGACAGTAATCATCACTCCAAGATGCTGCAACATGTCTTTGCGCATAAATCTCTCCCTTCCCGAATTTCACTCTCACATACGGATTGAGTATACCATAAAAAAACGCTTCCCCAGACAAGAGAAGCGTTTTCATTCTTGCAGATTCTGTGCGTGAAAGATTTAGTGATCGCAGGCGTTCTGTCCGCAGGTTAGTGTTCCAGCCAGATGCGCAGCGATGAGTTCTTCGGGTTCCGCAACACTTGCACCAACAGTCACGTGAATCCCCTGCTCTGCAAACAAGCCCTGCGCGCGGCCCCCCATCCCGCCGGCGATAATATGCGTTACGTTTCTTTCACCCAGCCACTTCGGCAGCAGTCCCGGTTCGTGCGGAGGAGGCGTCACGTCTTCGCGCTTCGTGATTGTCTTTGTCGCATCATCCACATCGATCAGCGCAAACTGTGCGCAATGGCCAAAGTGCATCGTCAATTTTCCCTCTGCAAGGGGCACTGCATACCGCATGGTCGTTCCTCCTATAAGATACGGTTCGGGTATTCTTTTTCATGACCGCAGTGTTCAAAAAAACTGCGGTCGTTTATTGTTTCAGACTCAGGAGACCGGTTCAGTCGCAAGCGACAGGATCGGTCCGATTGCCTTGGAAAACGCCGCGGCTGTCGGCGTATGCGCATAGTGGTGGACATATGCCTTGCCGCTGTCGCCGGACTCGGCAACCGACGGGTCGATCGGAATGCGGCCCAAGAACGGCACTTTCATGTCCGCCGCCATCTTCTCGCCGCCACCGGTTTTGAATATCTCGGTCACTTCGCCGCACTTGGGGCAGACAAAGCCGCTCATGTTTTCAATCACGCCCAGAACTTTCACATCAAGCTGACCGCAGAAGCTGATCGAACGGCGGACGTCGGCAATCGCCACCTGCTGCGGAGTCGTCACAATGACGGCGCCTGTAATCGACGGGATCGTCTGGCACACCGACAGCGGCTCGTCACCCGTTCCGGGCGGGCAGTCGACAATCAGATAATCCAACTCGTCCCACGCGACATCACTCAAAAGCTGCTGGATCACACCCGCCTTCATCGGCCCGCGCCAGACCACCGCCGCATCACGGTCTTCGACAAGGAACCCGAGTGACATCACCTTCAACGTCCCGATCTCGACCGGCATCAGCTTTTCGTCGCCGCCCAGAACTTTCTCTTCCGTCAGGCCGAGAATGGTCGGAATACTGGGACCGTGAAAATCAACGTCCAGCAGCCCGACATTTTTGCCTTCCATCGACAGCGACACGGCAAGGTTTGCAGAAACGGTACTTTTACCGACGCCGCCTTTGCCGGACATGACGACAATCACATTCTTGATTTTTGCCAGACTCATGCGCAACTTCTGCGCTTTCTGTTTTTCCTGATCCGAGCAGGAGGCACAGCCCTCGCCCTCGCCGCACGCGTGCGATCCACATGACTCACTCATTGAGAAACCCTTTCACCCTGTTCCAAACAACTTCGGCTTCCGCCGCCAATTCTTTTTGTTCATCGGTCTGTGCGCACTCGGTGATGGCTTTTCCCGCGCGCAGGGCTTCGGTAAAGCCGCGCGAATACCGCACCCGCCCCGCCAGCTTCGCTCCGCGCGCTTCAGCTAACGCCTCAATCGCTTCGGTTTGCCCGGAATTCAAATCCCACTTGTTCACGCACACCGCAGCCGGAACCGAAAAGTGTTTCGCCAGATCCAGCACGCGGGCCATGTCATGCGCACCGGACACCGTCGGCTCAATCACAACCAGCGCCAGACTCACGCCGCCAAGAGAAGCGATCACGGGACAACCCACTCCGGGCGGGCCGTCAATAATCACCATCGCGGCACCGCTTCGTCCGGCTTCATCGGCAGCCTGTTTGCGCACAAGCGAGACGAGCTTGCCGGAGTTCTCGCCTCCGGCATTCAGACGCGCATGCACCATTGTACCAGCGCTGGTCGAAGAAAGAAACCATTGACCGCATTCGGCGACAGGAAAATCGATCGCACCGACCGGACACGCGTGTACACAGACTCCACAGCCTTCGCACGCCAAGGGATCAATTGTAAACGATGCCTGCCCCGCTCCGCCAGCACTTTTTCTCACAGCACCGAACCGGCAACGGGCATAGCATGCGCCACATTTAACGCAATCATCCGGACGAATCACGGCTTCATGACCCGCGAGAAATTTTTCCTGTTTATTGATCGTCGGCGACAGGATCAGATGCAAGTCGGCCGCGTCCACATCGCAGTCGGCAAGAACAGACTTCGTATCCCCGCGTGAAGCGAGAATAGAAAACGCGGCAGTCAGGCTGGTTTTGCCGGTGCCGCCCTTGCCGCTGATCACGAGCAGTTCCTTCGGGGTTTGATTTTCGCTCATTGGTTTCCCCCACAACATGCAGCCTGCGCCAGCACTCCGATCTGCACGAGCATTTTTTCATACGCACCTGCAAGCTCCGGCATCGATGCAAGAATCGGCACCCCGCGCGAATAACCCTCAGCCACAGCACGGCTGTCGGGAATCTCCAACAGCAACGGGATTTTTTCTTTCTGACAATACTCGCGCACGCACAGTTCAGCGTCATCAGCGCGGTTAACGATCACGCCAAACGGAACAGACAACTCCCGCACAGTCTCAACCGCCAAAGTCAAATCATGCAGCCCAAACGGTGTCGGTTCTGTTACGAGAATGGCAAAATCCACATCACGCACAGCCGCGACCATCGGGCACGCCGTACCGGGCGGGCAGTCAACAATCACAAGCCCGTCCGTTGCGACCATCTTTTTGACCTTGCAGATCACCGGCGTACTCATCGCCTCGCCCACATTCAACAGCCCTTCGATAAAGGTCAGGTTTTCATGAACAAACCGGTGGATTTTGCCAACGGCGCGATCAGCTTCGGTGATCGCCTGCGTAGGACAGAACAACGCACAACCGCCACACGAGTGACACAGTTCGGGAAAAATCATCGGCCCCGTTTTGGTCAATGCAATCGCGTTAAACTCACACACCGAGCTGCAACGGCCGCACTTGGTGCATTTGTCGTTATCAACCTTCGGAACCTTGACAAAGACCTGCGCAGTATCTGCGTTCGGATTAAAACCATGCTTGTCCGCCGAACCGATCTGCTCATGCAAAAAAAGCGCGGCGTTCGGCTCCTCCACGTCACAGTCAAGCAAACTGACCTTTTCTCTCGTGGCGACGGACAACGCAAGACTGACAGCGACTGTCGTCTTACCGGTGCCGCCTTTTCCAGAGGCAATGGCGATTCTCATTGCTCACCAACCTTTCCAATTTCTACATCCTGCCCGCCATCCTGAGACGAGCGCCGGTAGTCACGCACGCCCTGTTTATCGGCAAACGCATCGCTGACGGTTTCCGACCAGCCGCCGCGCGCGGTCTGCAGAATTTCAGGCCGCAAATCAAATCGGGGAATCAGCGGCTTGATATCCAGAAGCGGTGTCCGGTCAAGGATGTCAACCTCAGAGATATGAACCACATTTTCCTCAACCCGTTCAAGACGGACGATGCTGAGACCAATCGGATTCGGCCGACGCGGGTAGCGCGTCGAAAACAGACCTCTGGCCTTTGTGTCGGTAAACGGCACGATCTGCATCTTCAATTCATCATGAACGGCCTGATGAAAATAATACAGCAGGATCAGATGGGAAAACCCGTCCAGATCCTTCAGACCATCAACAAACTCCGGCTTGATCTCAAGACGCCCTTTACACGCAGCAGCGTATTGCGGCTGAATCGGCGTCTGCACAGGAACAGTATGCTCGCTGCGCACAACACCGATCGGTCGCAACAGGATCCCGGAATCAAACGATGCAGATGCCTCTGCGCCTGCAGAGGCATCCGGCTCAGGTGACGACAAACTCATACCCAGTGGCCTTCGACATCCGCAGATTCGGCAAACGTCAATTCACCGGCCTGAAACTTCTCGACCAGCTCCTTCACGCTACCCTCGGCATTGAGGACGATTCCGACCTCGGAAGCCTGCAGCACACGAAACGCCTTCGGACCGCAGTGGCCGGTGATTACTACCTCGGCCCCGAGCCCGACAACCGTCTGCGCGGCCTGAATCCCCGCGCCTTGCGCCGCATTCAGGTTCTGCGTATTCGGGTGAACCGTATACTCGCCGGTTTCGGTATCAAACAGCTGGAACACCGCCGCACGCCCGAAGCGTCTGTCCACCGCCGAATCCGGCGTCTCTCCGTCAGAAGTCACTGCGATTTTCATCATCACCCCTTTTCACTATTTCAAACTGATTAACATATAGTTCATCATATCCCAGATATTCATCTGATACCTCACTTACTCCGTCTGCTCATTTCCAACGTCTTCAAGATCCGCTTCGATCGACTGGAGTGCCGCAAGCAGACGCTCTTTACGGTTCAGCAAAAACTCCTTGCGAGAGACCGAAGCCTCCGGTGTAAAACCGGTATTTTCATCATCGCGTTCCGAACGCTCATCATGCTCATCGCGACGTCCACGACGGTCTTTGTGCCGAGGGGCACGCTCAGCAAAATCATCAAACTCCTGCCCGTAACCACGCCCTCTATCCTTTGACATTCGGCCACCGCGTTCGCCAACTCCACGCTCATAACCTCCACCGTGTCCAGCGTGTCTGCCTTTCCCCCGGCCATCCCCGCGCCCTTCACCGCGACCGGCGCCACGGCCCATTCCGCAACCGCGACCATACCCGCCTTCAAAAACACCAGGATTATCGAATCCCGCAACATCATATCCTGCACAAAAACCGGCACACCGGCCTGTCATCGGGCCTTGTCCTCGCGGCCCTGTTCCATTTCCTCTTGGCATTGCTTTATCCTTTCAAATTTTCTGAATGCACGCCGCCTTTCTTCTATTATGAGGCCACGCATCCATTCAATAAGTACTCACCATTTTCTCTATCTAAAAACCCGTTTTTTCATTTCGTCTGGCCAGACATTAAACAGGTCACTCTTTTTCATGTTGATTATGATGTTGGTCATGATCCTGATCATGCCGCGCATCATCATCATGATGCCGATGACCGTGACGCCCATGACCTTTTTCAACATCGTCAGTCCCTTCAGCGCCCTCAGCAGCATCACACCTCCGACCACGCCCGTGCCCGCACCCACCGCCATGACCGCCACCACCTTTTCCATGACCATGGTCATGATGCGACCCACCCCGTCCGCCGTGGTGATGACCGTGCCCGCGCGAATCATCAAAGTCGCAACGCCGGATACGATCACTTCCGCAATCGGGGCACCCGTTGGGTCGCCCGCCGTCAAACGGAAGCTGCCATGCACACCCGCATTCTTTACAGATAAAATCGCGGAAACCTTCAGTCACAACAACGCCGCCTTCGATCCGCAGCATTTTGCCGTTGACGATGGCATCAGCGATCTTGCGGCGGGCAACCTGCAGAATCCGGCCGACCGTCTGCCGCGACACCCCCATCTGCTCAGCGACCTTTTCCTGATACAACCCTTCAAGATCAGCCAACCGAACCGCTTCATATTCATCCACCGTCAAAACCGATTCCTCAAGCTCACGCATGGGAAGGCCAGCTGGCTTGAAGCAGGCGCAGTCCGGTGCAGATCCTATTTTGCGGCGAAATTGTGGTCTTGGCATGAAACTGATCCTTTCTCTTACATTGTTATTATTAGCATATGCTCATAACTAATGCAAACGAAATTTCCTTTTTTTGTTAAACGCCCCCTCCCATCACAAGCAACCAATTGTCAGAAATGATGTTATAATATTCAATCATGAAACATTTCTCAGAGCAGACACTTCAGCGATGCGCCTGAATATAAAACCGAACCAACTCGAAACACCCTCTAGACAGGAAACCGCTCTAATTGCCTACATTAATTTTTATTGATTACGTTTGAAAACAAGTTCCTGTGCGGTAAAGATAAGAAATACGCTCAGACACCATTCAAAGCCGACAACCAATTTGGAGAAAGAATGACAACACCTGCCCCGCATATCCGTGACTGGTTTTCCCGCCCGCGTTTCGGTCTGTTTCTACACTGGGGCCTTTACGCCATCAACGGCTGGCATGAACAGGAACAGTGGCGCGGCCGCGTTGAGCGCAGCGAATACGCAAAACTGGCCAAGAAGTGGAACCCGACAAAATTCTGCCCCGACCAGTGGCTGGACCTTGCGCAGGACGCGGGGATGGAATACGTTGTCCTGACCACCAAACACCACGACGGCTTCTGCCTCTTCGACTCGAAACAGACCGACTTCACCACCATGAACACCCCCTACGGGAAAGACGTCCTCGCCCAGCTTACCGAGGCCTGCCACAAACGCGACATCCCGCTGGGACTGTATTACTCAGTCGTCGACTGGAAACAGCCGAACTACCCGAACCAGAGCCGTCACCACGAAATTCCGGCGCAGCCTGAAGACTCTCCTGATCTGGAAAAATATATCGACTTCATGAAAAACCAGATCCGCGAACTCTGCGGCAATTACGGGCCGATCAAACTATTCTGGTGGGACATGAATGTTGACCGGCATCAGGATCCGTCAGTCAATGACCTGATCCGCCAACTGCAACCCGGCTGCATCATCAACAACCGCGGCATGGACGACGGCGACTTCGGTACCCCCGAGCGCGAGTGGGCGGAAGAAAACGCCATCGCCGGACGCCCAGTCGAGGCGTGCCAGTCGGTCGGAACCCAGAGCTGGGGATACCGTACAGACGAGAGCTACTACTCCGATCGACACATCATCCGCAGTATGGACAAGTTCATGGCAAGCGGTGCGCACTATCTGCTCAACGTCGGCCCGCGCCCAGACGGAACGATTCCTGAAAAAAGCGCGGCGATGCTTCGACGGATCGGATGCTGGTACAAGTCGATCCGCCCCGCTTTCTGCGGAACCCGTCAGAAAAATGCGTTTACCGCCATAAACGGGGCAATCGCCCGACAGGATGGCAATCTGCTTTATCTGCACCTGCCTGACGATGTCATGGGAGAAGACCTCGTGCTGAACCCGCTCAAGGCGCTGCCAAGACGTGCAATCCTGCTCAACACCGGTGATGAACTCC
>QKHZ01000050.1 GCA_003249795.1 bacterium
ACAGCATCCGGAATGGGCGATGCAGTTTCCCGGACGGGAGATTTACAAACACGTCCGCGAAGACGTGAACCGCACATCGATGCTGATCAACTTCGCACGGCAGGAAGTCGCTGATTTCATGCTAAACGCCTTGCGGAATCTCGTTCGCAAAACCGGCATCAGTTATCTGAAACTTGACATGAACTATCATTTCACCACCCCCGGCTGGAGTGACGCCCCGACAGACGAACAACAAACCATCTGGGTACAATACGCCCGCAACATCACGCGCGTTTTTTCAGAGCTAAAAAAAGAGTTTCCGGATCTTCTCATTGAAAACTGCGCTGCCGGTGGCGGCAGAAGCGACCTGTCGATGGACGCGGTTTTCGGCCGCATCAACAGAAGCGACAATCAGGATACGCTTGATGCGATCAAGATGCACGAAGGCTTCACGATGTTGCATCCGTCGAAAATGGCAGGCGGCGCGTGTCACATCAGCACCTCGATCTTCGGCTTCAACCAGCGGCGTACACCACTACAGATGCAAGCGTTTGCGGGGATGATGGGTTCTCTTGCCATTGGCGAAAACCTTCTGGCGTGCGAAGACGAAAAGCGGAAAGAAATCACGGCACTGGTGGCACTGCACAAGCGGCTGCGCCATATCCCCCAGCACGGCCAATTGTACCGGCTGGCGTCATTATATGAAACACCGTACTCCGCGTTCGAGTTTGTCAGCCATGAAAAAGACGAAGCGCTGCTGTTCGTCTTCGGCGGATCGGTCCAGTTCCAAGCAAAGATCCCACCATTCAAACTGCAGGGACTGATTCATGACAAGCTCTACCAGATTGGGATCCACGGAAAAAAAGATCCGGCGCATTCATTTTATCCTCAGAGCGAATCCGAGGCGCCAGCGATGACAGGACGCGGGCTCATGGAGATCGGACTTCAAATTGAGCTGCTTGGCGATTACGACTGCCGGATCATCCATCTTAAGAGTGAAGAATGATTCAGATTACGAACATACAAAGCGTAAGAGCAATCATGAAAATTCACGGTTGTTCTGAATACAAAAATATGTTATTCTTTTCCATATAGAATGTTCTGAAAAATATTGACAAAAACTTAAATCAATGGCAATACATCGAGGATGAAATCATGAGCAGCATCAGCAGCAAGGTTGAACAACTGGACAAGTCGATTACTTCGCTAATCAATTCGTTTATTGAACAGGACTTCGAAACCGGCGCACAAACGGTTCTATACTTAAACGGTGAAAAGGTCATCGACATCAACTGCGGTGCGGTTTCCTCATCCTCGACACAACCGGTCAAGTCCGACACGCTGTTTCCGGTCTGCTCGACCAGTAAAGGCATCACCGCGACGCTGATGCATATTCTCGCGCAAATGAATCTTCTCGACTATGAAAAACGTGTAACAGACTACTGGCCCGAATTCGGCTCGCACGGTAAAGACAAGGTCACCGTCCGGCAGGCACTCGCCCACATGGCTGGCATTCCGCAGCGGGCGGTGTATGACTCGTTTGACGAAATCTGTGACTGGGCCCAGGCCTGTCAGAAGATCGCTGACCTGACAACGAAATGGGAACCGGGCAGCACCGCAGAATACCACAGTTTCAACTGGGGCTGGATGGCCGGACGGATTGCCGAAGGCGCTACCGGTAAAAAATTCAGCGAGTTGCTGAAGGAGTTTATCACAGCGCCGTTAGGCATTGAAAAAGAACTCTACTTCGGAACCGACGACGAATCCGAAACCCGGGTCAGCCCGTTTGAAGCGCAACCCCAGCAGAAAGAACAGATCACGACCGCGCAAACCGCACATCAATGCGTCCGTGAAGTGCCGGGGCCACTAATGGAATTTGATAACATGCCGCAAGTCCGAAGAGCCTGCATGCCCGCCGTCAACGGAATCATGAGTGCGGGCGCAATTGCTAAAGTGTATGCGGCGGCGATTGGCAAAGTGGATGGTGTGCGTTTGCTTGGCGAAAGACAGCTAGACGCCGCCGTGCAGCTGCAGACACCACCGAATGTCATGCCCAAATGCTTCGGCCACGGGATGGGGCTGGGCTACGTACTGAAAGGGACGGCGGAAAATCCGGGAACCTTTTTCGGACACGGCGGCGCCGGTGGATCAGAGGGCATGGCCAACCGCAAACTTGGCTACACCGTCGGCTTCACAAAGAACCGCATGGACACGCATCTTGACGCTCCAGGCCATCTCAACCGGCTCATCCTTCAGAAAATCATCGAAGCATTCGGCACAGAAGGCGACGGCGGATTTTATACCGACTGATCGACTGTCAGTCTCACGCAGCAGCTTCCTGTCGGTCGTTTAGCCTAAAGTGTCTCTCTGGCCATACTGTGAGGGAGGAATGCCATAACGTTTGCGAAAAATCCGCGAGAAATAATTTGCATCAGAAATACCGCAGTCGCACGCAATCTCCGCAATATTTTTATTTCCGCAAGACAATAACGCCGTTGCCGCCTCAAGCCGCACATGGTTTAAATATGCCGCCGGAGGCATTCCGACGGCTTGGCTGAAGATATTGCACAAGTGGCAACGGCTAAGCCTAACCTCAGCACAAAAATCATCATACTCAAGCGGTTCACGATAGCGCGACTCAATCATATTCTTCACCGCCAGCACCGCACGCGATGACTTGTTGCCAGAAAGACGCTGTGCGATAAATCCGGTGTTTGAAAAAACTGACGTAGCAGCGGCCAAAGCCGGAACCGTGCGCTAGGTGCTTCTGTCGTTCAGTGTAGAATTGGGTTTCAAGCTGCTGCTTGAAACCTGTTTTCTTGGACATCACGATCAGCTAACAGCGCCAGCATAATGGCTAAAAAGTAGTGGCTCAGTACATCGCGCCAACTTAGTTTTCGTTTCATAATTCCCGC
>QKHZ01000154.1 GCA_003249795.1 bacterium
GCAAACTTTTTGAGCGAGCCTGCCGGTACCTACTCCTATTTCCAGAACAGGCTTTTCTGCGGACAACTGCAGATCATCAATAAAAGGTCTTCCGTCCCATTTATTCATATAGTCCTGAAGCGGCAGAGGGTCATGGACAGGATCATTATTTTCGTCTATCAGAAGATCGTAATGCGCGATTACATCATATTCCATATTAGCCCTTCTTATGAGGTGCTATCGTCTTTTTGTGTTAATTACTTGTCCTTAACTCAATGTCATGACCGAGTCCGAAACCCTCTCTTAATTTCCCCATCAAAATCTCCCACTTACACTGAAGATATACACTGTTGGCATCGTAAAACGCCAAAAAATACTCAGCGGATTATTGAACCACTATCATCGGGATGTTGCGTAAGCCATTCCCGAAACTTTGATCTTATTATCCGGAAACCTTGATGTCCTTCAAGGCTGCGGATCCGTATTACACATTCCAATCAGGAACGGAGGACAGAAAACAAGAAAGCAGTGATCACCAGTCGTGAATAGCCGAACTTGTACTTCCTTCTCCGGCTCCCGCCTGCGGCGCAACGCCGCTCACGATTCGGTTTGCTTTCAAACGACTGTTCGTCGGTTCCGTATTACGAATAATCGTCTTTTTTACAGCACTCAGGTATTTGCTGATCGTGAAATCAAAGAAAACAGGGTTCAAGCAGCGGCCTGAACCCTAATTCTACACTGAATGACGTAAGCGCCGAAAGGAGAATAACTCCCTTCCGCATCATCCTCATTATCGTCAGAGAAGGAAACTCATTTTCACAAGAGAACATTACTCAATGGCAAAACGCGCCTTGCCGTTTGTCCAGAGAATCGTCAGCGCCCGATCAGCGCCCTGCTCAGCCACGACCACATCGAGGCCGATCTTTTCAAATGACGTGTCAAGGCGACGGACAAACTGTTCCCACTCCTCATCGCCGCCGTTTTTTGCCAGTAGACTCTCTTTATCCAGAAAAATGGTCAACGCATTTTCTGCCGGTTCTGTCCGAAACGGAACAGCGCTTCCAATTGAACGCACCGTCACAAGCGGAGAATTAACACCACCCTCATCCGAAACGCTGGCTGCAATCTGGATCACGCCGGAAAGGATCTCTTCCTGATAGTTCGGCGTTTGAATCGCAGTACCGGACAGCTGAGGCTTGGAGTCGGTATGCAAAAAGACCGCGATCACAATTACCGCAGCAGCAGCGGCAATATACTTTGCAACAGAGTCAAAAAACGGGATTACATTTCCGCGCGGACAGTCCTGTACAGCCCCAACCGCCCCGGCACCATGTAAAGAAGGACTATTTTCAGCCGCAGCATCAGCAAGACGCTCTGAAATTGATTTGGATCTCCCCAGCGCGTCATGCAATTTCTGGATTTTCTTGCCCTCAGCAACGAACAGTTTGCGAACCTCGACATTCGACTGCAAAAGCCCCTCAAGCTGGCGGGCATCAGTCTCTGAAATCGAGCCATCGTAATACTGATCGATTAAATCGTGCATATCCATGCAATTCTCCGCACTACGTCTTTACGTCTGTTCTCTGCAATCGCAGAGCAACTGTTACAGAAAACATGCAACAAACAGACTCCGATAACATCTTATCAAAAAAACAAGTTATCGAGCAGGCTCTAATTTTATCATTTTTTCGAATAAAAGATCACGTATCCGCATCAAACGAATCCGGGCATTGCCGGCAGAGATGCCGAGTTCCTTACCAATCCGTTCAGAGTCATAGCCATGAATGTACTTCATTTCCAGCATTTTGCGTTGTGCATCATCCAACTCACCCATGCTGAGTTTAAGCTGGTCAAGCCGTTCATCCGGCTTTTCCTCTTCCACCTGAAAGGCGGTGCCTTCCAGCAGGTCAATGGTTTCAGAAGAAAACATGATCTTAGAGCGGGCATAGGAGCGGCGGCGGTTGAGGACTTCAAACTTGGCAATGCCGCGCACCCATGTCGAAAAAGAGGCTTGGGATTCGTCAAACGATTCGAACTTCCGAAACGCGGTCAGCGCCGTTTCCTGAACAATATCGTCGAAATCGCTCGAATTCGGTGCCATCATCCGGATAAAAGCATTCAGGGACGATTCAGCGTCCTGCCACAAGGCACAAAATCGGTCTTGAGCGTCACTCACCGGCATCTCCCCACCAACGACAAAGCTGCAATAATCTGAACGCATCCTATAACGCGATTTCATTTTATCGTAAAAAGCGGTCTGGTTTCAAGAGGAAACATAAATCCTAAAGAAAGAACAGCAAAGACGTTCCACTTAGCGACAACGAAAGAGATATACACGCTGGCACATATCAGCGAAGCCGGATACGAAAAATCAACACGTTCCCGTCCTTTCACCGAGGGACCATTCACAGTCGATATGCGCCAATCGCACACAAAATAACTTCAAACATACATTGATCAACGCCAAAAATGATGCATACTCACCAATAAGAGAAAACGCCAAATGCGAGTTTTATACATATGTAAAATTTTCTCTTTCCTGACGAATAGAACAAAACAGAAACACTGACGCATACTTTCTACCGGCGTGAGCGGTAGTCTTTCCAAACACAAGAAAAAGGCGACACAAATGACAGACTATGTACATGGCGACACCAGCTGGTTTACGCATGACCGTTTTGGCATGTTTATCCACTGGGGGCTTTACTCGATGCCTGCGCGGCACGAATGGGTCAGAAATCAGGAAAAGATCTCTGTCGAAGAGTACCAGAAGTATTTCGACCGGTTCGATCCCGACCTGTACGACCCGAAGGAATGGGCACGAATGGCAAAAGCTGCGGGCATGCAATACGCGGTGCTGACGACCAAGCACCACGAAGGCTTCTGCATGTGGGACACAAAATACACCGAATACAAGGCGACCAACACTCTCGCCGGCCGGGATCTGGTGCGTGAATATGTCGACGCCTTCCGCGCCGAGGGCATTCACATCGGTTTTTATTACTCCATCATCGACTGGTACCACCCGGACTTCACTATCGACAAGGTTCACCCGATGCGGGAGAATCAGGAAGAGCGCGCCAAAAACGCCCAGCGCGACATGAAGCGCTATGCCCAGTACATGCGCGACCAGGTCACAGAACTCTTGACCAACTACGGCAAAATCGACGTCCTGTGGTTCGACTTCTCCTATCCCGGCGAAGACGGCAAGGGCCACGAAGACTGGGAGTCGGAAAAGCTTCTGGAAACCGTGCGCTCGCTGCAGCCGCATGTACTGTTGGACGAGCGGCTTGACCTCCCGGGAAAATATTACGATTTCAAAAGCCCTGAGCAGTACCAGCCCAACAGCCAGCCGATCGACGACGAAGGCAATCTTGTTGTCTGGGAAGCCTGCCAGACCTTCTCCGGTTCGTGGGGCTATCACCGTGACGAGCAGACGTGGAAAGATATCGGCATGCTGTTGCGGATGTTGATTGACGGCGTCAGCAAAAACGGCAACCTGCTTCTCAATGTCGGGCCAACCTCACGCGGCGAGTTCGATTACCGCGCAAAGGAAAGGCTGTCACAACTCGCCGAATGGATGCGCGTCAACAAGCGCTCGATTTACGGCTGCGGCGCCTCCCCCGAGGGGATGGTTGCCCCGCGCGACTGCCGCTATACCTATAACGCAAAAACAAACCGGCTGTATCTGCACCTGTTTGCGTGGCCGTTTGGCGCGATCATGCTGCCGGGTATGGACGGCAAAATCAAATACGCACAGTTCCTGCACGATGGTAGTGAAGTCCTGATCAAGGAAGGATCCATCAAGGCAGAGCACTCGAACCTGACGGCCAAGGTCGCAGCAGGTGATGCGGAGCTGAAACTACCGATCGTGAAGCCGCATGTCGAACTGCCTGTGATCGAGCTGTTCCTCGACTGAGCATCTTTACGGTCTCGTTAAAACGCACAGAATCAAGCATAAAAAAGCGGAGAGCTGTAAGGCTCTCCGCTTTCACTTTATCATGAAACCCCATCACGGCAACAAACGTCCCACGCAGTGATCAATCGAATAAGACGGATCAGGCTAGGCGGCAGGTGATAAGTGTATGCCAGCCGAGTGACTTCTCCAGCGCGCGGAACATCCCGTCCGGCATCGCCTTGAACCACGGCTGAAACTCGTACTCGTACTTTTTATATTTTTCAATTTCATACGGGAAAATATGGTCCTGATGCAGATCCAGAATTTCATAACCGCCAAGTAGCCTGCGCACCTGCTCTGGCGTATAGGTAAACGCAATCGGACAGCCAAACTGCGCTTCAGGACGGTCAAATCCGGCGTTAATCATGATATCTTTCCACGAATGTTTGGCGTACAGCATCAGGCGGAATTCTGAACTCTTGCCCAGATAGCGCTTCACCTGTTCGACAACCCGATCCGGATGCGGCGTGTGATGAATCACCCCGAACGAATACACCAGATCATACTCCTCGACCGGCACGACTTCCGTTAGCGCCTCGGCGCTTCCTTCGTAAAAAGTGCCTTTCAGCCCAAAGACTTCGAACCGTTTTTTCGCCAGCGCCATACTTTCTGCAGAAAGCTCGATTGCCGTATAGTCAGCCCCAGCGCGTGCGAAATTCACGGCGTCAGTTCCGATCCCGCAGCCGATCTCCAGAACGCGTTTGCCTTTCCACTTCTCAAAGGCGGCAAATCCGGGGATATGGGGTTCAACAAAATACTTCCGCGTTTCCACACCGTCGAAATACTCCTTCGTCCCGACCGTTGCCGTTGAGTGGCGGATGTTGCACGGGCGGTTGTTCCAGAACGTGCGGACATCATCGATTGATGCGTCTGTGCTGGGCAGTGCGGTTTTGTCTTCCGGCAGATTCGACATGAAGTGTTCCCTTTAGTGTTTGATCGTGCGAGTCCGTGTTTCAGAATAATCAGAGCGATCTGTGTACAGATCCGCTTATTTTTCCGAAGACACTTTGACCTGCTCTTCGATCCACGCATACGTTTTCGCCAAGCCGTCTTCCAGCGAAATCGACGGTTCCCATCCGAGCACCTGGCGCAGCTTCGTGTTGTCCGAGTTCCGGCCGCGAACCCCCTGCGGGCCGTCAATATGCTTGATGGTAATTTCAATCCCGGCGATTTTTGCGATCATGTACGCAAGTTCGTTAATCGTCACCATCCTGTCCTGCCCGAGATTGAGCGGTTCGTGGTGATCCGAGCGCATCAGGCGGAAGATCCCCTCAAGGCAGTCGTCGATATAGCAGAAAGAACGGGTCTGCTCACCATCGCCCCACATCTCGATCTCGCGATTTCCGCTCAGCTTCGCATTGGCAATCTTGCGGCAAAGCGCGGCCGGTGCCTTTTCTCGTCCACCGGTCCATGTCCCCTGCGGGCCAAAGATATTATGAAAACGGACAACGCGCGTCTGCATGCCATAGTCCTGCGTATAATGCATGCACAAGCGTTCTGTCACCAGTTTTTCCCATCCGTATGCGTCTTCCGGTAACGCCGGATAGGCGTCGTCTTCCTTCAGCGGGGTGACGTTGGTTTCCTTCTGCAGATACAGCGGATAAATACACGCTGAGGATGTGTAGAAATACCGTTTAACGCCGTTCTGACGCGCTGAGTCGAGCGTATTGATATTGATCAGCGAGTTATTGTGAAGGATACGCGCGTTATTGGACTGGATGAAGCCCATGCCGCCCATGTCCGCAGCAAGCGCGTAGACCTCGTCGATATCGTGGGTCGCACGCACGCAGTTTTCACGCCAGCGCAGATCGAGAACGATAAAGTCGTCAGCGTCTGTTTTGCAGAACTCTGGTTCCTTGATATCGACCCCGCGAACCCAGCAGCCTTTTTTCTTCAGAAAACTCACCAGATGGTGACCGATAAACCCGCCTGCCCCCGTAACCAGAACCCGAGTTTGTACTGCCATGACTATTTCTCCCTGCAAATTCAAAACGCAAACTGCAAAATGCATTCGCTGTGTTTGTCACAAAGATATCTTCAGACCCCAAAAGCAAAAGCACGGGTATCACCCCGCGCCTGAGCATTGTCCCGGCATCCTGTTTTCAGGGGGTCTCTCCGGGAACAGCAGAGGCAGCATTCCCGGTCTTGGCCTCTTCTGCAATCTCTTTCATCAACCGCCCCAGCAGCTGGCGGTCAGTCTTGTCCAGATCGTTCGTCTTTGGCTTGACCTTCAGCGCAGCCACATACGTCTTCATTTTCTCAATCTGGCTCGGCGCATAGCATTCGATTCCGTTCTTCGAGGTCGGCATCGACTTGGCCGCAGACAGCCACAAAAGCGCCCGAGAGAAATTTTCACGGCGCCGTTCAAACTCACCGATCAAATAGATGTATGCAGGCCGGTCTTTCAACGAAAACAGATTTTCTTCAAGTCCTTTATAGATCAACTGTGACGAAACACCCAAAAGGCGGTTCTCTTCCATCAGCGATTTGAGCCGGCTGAGCGCCTGATAGCCAAACGCTGCGCGCCAGGATTTCGCCGACCGCAGCCGCTCTTCCTGCGTTCCCTCGGTACCGGCCAACCACGGGTCTTTCCCGAGAGTTTCATACTCCTTCGTGCTATTTGTAATCACCTCTTCCAGACAGAGCTTGGCCCAGCTGTTCAGACCAGCCCGGCTATAGTAACCGGACAACATCATCAGCATCATCTGACGGTTGGCAAACGGAAAGCGGGCAGGCTGCCGGCACAGGTCGCTCAGCAGGTTGATCCGCTCGTCAATCGACATATCGGCAATCCCCGCGCGCTCAAGGCTTGCGTTCACCTTGCGCACCAGCTCCATCATTCCCGCCCCCTTAAGTGGGCTGCTGAGATACCGGCGGTGTGCCCAGGCAAGTTGCCAGATCACAGTTGCCTGAACCGGAACCGGCGCATTGATCCGCTTATAATAAAGCGCAGCGTTGGTGCAACGGACAATATCTGGAAGATTTTCCTGCTGATTGAAATATCCGGCAAGCTGCGCGGTATCGAGCTTTGTTTTGACCGCCATCAGTTCCTGCAGCTGTTTATGCGTCACGGGTTGGATTTCTTCCATGATCCACGCAGCCGTCTCCGGCGTCTGGGGCTTTCTGAAATCATCGCGGTATGCAGAAAATCCGCAGTTGGGGCACATGACAATCGGCGAATAAAAGCGGACCAGTCCCTTCGGATGCGGGCACAAGTCTTCGTCAATATCTTCGGTCCGCAGGTCACGCAGCGGAATATTCACCTCGAACTTACAGACCGGACACGGAAACGGACGCACCGGAATCTCGGCCGCCTTGACACACTTGCCGATTTTAATGCACTCTTCATACGGTTTTCCGCAACGCGGACAGATCCGCGGATCATACTTTTTGCGCAAACCACTGCTATTCAGATCCAGTTTCGGAAGCGGTGTGTCATCTTCGGCATCTGCATGCCAAGAACCGCATACAGACATCATAAGCAGGACAAACAGAAGACGGACACAATAATTCATAAATGAGTTTCTCCATCAATTACAGCAAACCTTGAAGATCAGACGGCCTCCGAAGCCATCAATATC
This sequence comes from bacterium, assembly GCA_003249795.1. Taxonomy (GTDB): domain Bacteria; phylum Planctomycetota; class SZUA-567; order SZUA-567; family SZUA-567; genus SZUA-567. The sequence continues at coordinate 7,519 of QKHZ01000154.1, forward strand.
GTCACACACCCGACAGAACAGGCAAAGTCCACAATGCCCACTTCCTTATTGCCTCATTCCTGTAGCCGCTCAAGGAATTTTCCATATTATCGGACTTTCTGCTACGAATCTCCAGCTTTTTTAAAAAACGCCGGTTAGGACACCTGCCCCCTTGCGATAAGAGGCCAAACCGATTACACTTTTCCTATTCACATATGGGCAGGAGGACAAAGATATGTACAAAATTTGTACGAAAAATTTACTGGCAGGTATCGTTGTATTGTTGGTCAGTTGCCTGACCATGCTGCAGCCGCTTTTAGCAGGGGAATCCGGACCGACGGCAGCACTGAGCGTCCCCAAGCAACTGCTTCGGGCCATGGCATCAGACAAGATGACCGATGCCGACCGCGAGAGGTTTGCCCAAAAACTTCTGGGTGACTATAAAAACATCATTGTCCCATTGATCGCAGAAAGCCTTACCGAAGAGAACTACTGCATTCAGGGCATAATAAAGGTGATTGAAATCCTTGCCACAGTCGATACCCCGCAATCGGCAGAACTCATGGCTACAATGCTGGCAAACTCAACCGGTTCTGCCCTGCTGCCCGATATTGAAGAGATCAGCGACTGGAAAGGCCTAAGCGCCCAGATCCTCAAAGGCGCCGAAGACAAGGAACCGTCTGCTGCCGGACGCGTGTATAAACTTCTTCCCCCTACGTTGTCGCAAGCGCTGAAAACTCTCGCAAGCGGTGCAAATGACAAGGCTGCAATGCGAAGCCTTCTGACTGCCCTGAACAACCTGATGCTCCGCCGCGACCTATATGATGCCGAGTCCTTTGCATCGGTCTCCCTGCCGGCCACCATTCGGGCACTCTTTGACCAGAACCTCCCGTCGATCACAGAACCCGCTGTCATTCAACTGAACAAGGTCCTGCTTGCTGCCGCATTTCCGCAAATCCCCGGCTATGAACCGGTAGAAGACCCCGGCGACCCGTATGGTCTGGCTGTCCTCACCGGCTTTGCCAACATGCGCACACCGGAAGCAACCGAATATCTGATCAATACCGTTGCCTTCGGCACTGACCGGATGTCGGCGCACATCGCCGCCCTCGGCCACTGTCAGGATCCCCGCTCAAACACCATTATGGTGCGCTATCTTGCCTCCGCAAATAAACGTCTGAGCATCGCCGCGCGCAATGCGCTGGTCAGCAAGGCAAAGGAGTTCGATATTTCCCATGCGCTATCGCAGTCCATCTCGTTTGACCAGACTCTGGGCCTGTTTGGCCACGTCACGTCAAACTTCCTGCAGGCATGCAAAGCAACAGAAGACAAGGCACTTCTTGGCGAAGCCTACAGCAAGTTTCTGAGCGGTGTAGTTGAAAGCCGCCGGGCTGCAATTAATGAGCTGGTAAAATCGCCAACCCTACTCTCCCTTGAACCGGTACGCGAGGGGCTGAAATCAGCAATGGAAGCGGAACTGATTCTTTCACAGTCGACAGAAAAGATGCCCGAAAGCCGAAATTCAATCAAGACCGTCATCACTGCCCTCACAGCATTAATGAAGTCTCAGGCGCCTGAAGCGGTCAATGTCGTAGCTGTCGGACTGGAAAGCAAAAACAAATCAGTCAACACCCGCGCCTGCGAGGCAATGGAAGCCCTCACCGGCGAACATCTCGGTTACAGCACAAAGCGGTGGCTCCTTTGGTTGGAAAAGCAACCCCCGGAGGAATAAATCTGTCATCAGTCAGTTGATCCGTTTGCACCATCCATGAAAAACACGAATTTTCAAATCACATAAAAGCAGGCCGCCGATATTTTCGGTGGCCTGCTTCATTCAGAAACTCAAACGATCAAACGATGAGGATTAATCTTTAAGCTTCATCGGCTTTATCGACAGCGCTTTGCAGACGGCCGGATACACTTTCCGAGCAATCCGCAGATAACCGATATCACTCGGATGCAGGTTGTCGGTAGACACTTCGCAGTCGGTTCCGAAGATATCAAACCCCTTGACATAGTACATCGGCGTCTTGACTTCTTTGGAAACGGTACGATATGCCGCCGCATATTGCTTCCAGCGGTCTTCCTGATCAGCCATGATATCCGGCCGCAGCCACGCGATAGTCCGCGCAGCGTTTTCGACCATGACAATCGGCGTCTTCGGACGAAGCTGGATCAGTCGCCGCAGAAACGGAACAGCACGCTCCTCGATCATCTTCGCATCCATATTCGCCATCGGGTCGAGGACGTAAACTTCCGGATCCAACTCGCCGAGAAGATCCGCAACTTCCATCTCCATCTTAGCAGCACCAGAGAAGCCGAGGTTGATCATCGGTCTCTTTAACCAGCGCCCGATCATCGACGGATGAACCAACCCGGGATGGCTTGCATACGCGCCATGGACGATTGAGGTGCCGTAATAGACGACCGGCTTCTGACCAGACACATTTTGTTTGACCTTTGCCTCTGCTGGCACGCCCAACTCGATTTTTTTAACCGGATTCCGCAGCGGAAAATACAGGATATACTTGCGTTTCTTCTTCGACACACCTGTCAGAATCGTCGCTTTCATGGACATGGAAGTGACCATGTTACCCGCACCTGCCCAGCGCCACTGACCGCTCTCGTCTTCACAATACAGATCCAGCCCGCTAAACCCACAGCCGGGGAAGTTGGTTTCGTTCAGCTGCTCGGAAGCCAGATTCCAGCGCGCCTGAATTTCAGTCGCATCGGTTTCAAAATAGACATGCAGGCCAGTCGATGTTTTGCCGAGATTCCAGAGCGTTTCCGGCAATGTTTTCTTGGCATGTTTCGGAAGGCGGCTGTAGCGATTGAGACAGTTATCCCAGCCCTGCCCTTCAGTTTTCCAGTCCGCGAGATTAATCCACTTCATCTTCATTTGTTTCACCTTTTCACAGTATTCAGCAGCAAGAAACCGTTTCCGGCCACACCTCAGCCGATCCAGGTTTTAAGAATCGCATCAATCGCCTCAGCCATCCGGCGGTAGCCTTCCTCCCCCGGATGCAGAGAGTCTGGGGCGACCTCAGCCGGAAGAGTTCCGTCTTCCAAAAGGAACTCCGACTGCAGATCAAGTACCGTAACCGGCAGGGCAGCAAGCCGAGGACGGATCAAGTCATTGATCCTGATCACAGCCTTACGAAGCGGTTCGTCCGAAGTTTTTCCGCGCGGCAGAGGTTCAATTACCAGCAACTTTGCCGTCGGCAGCTTTTTCATGATCTGCTCAATGACTTCAAGAATCCCGTCAGCGGCCTCTTCTGGCGTATGCTTGGGATCATTACCGATGTTGTTCGTTCCGATCAAAAGAACCGCGGCCTTCGGCGCCAACCC
>QKHZ01000134.1 GCA_003249795.1 bacterium
TCCGGCAAAAGATGCCGTTAAAACATCGGCACAAAAAGTCGTAAAAAAAGCCAAACGTGGTCGTAAGCCAGGGCGTAAACCTGCTGCTAAAAAAGCATGAACCAGAGCGCTAGTCAAAAATGAGTGAAATCCTTTTTTCACACAACAGTAATTTGCATCCGCAATCAGAATCTCCACAGGCACCGGTAATTGATACTGGTGCCTGTGATGTTTCATTATCGCCATCGCCTGAGTCAGTATCCACACCCGTATGTCATGTATGTAATATTGGATTGCGCTTGCGTGAGGTGGCGCGACGTCTTGGCAAAAAAACGGCTGTCATTATGGCCCAAGGCCGGCAGCCTTGGCAGACGTTGACTTTTTCAGAACTGGAAAGCAGAAGTGACGGTTATGCGCGTGGGTTCCGGTCTGTTGGCATCGGTCGTGGAACGCGGACGCTCTTGATGGTGCGCCCGGGCAGGGACCTGTTTTCGCTAACCTTTGCATTGTTCAAGGTTGGCGCTGTTCCTGTTCTGATTGATCCTGGCATGGGAGTCGCGCGCCTGCTTCATTGTATCGCTTCAGCAAAGCCAGAGGCGATGGTGGGTATCGGACTGGCGCAATTGATGCGGGTCGTGCGTCCGTCATTTTTTAAAAGCGTCAAAACCTTTGTGACGGTTGGACATCGCTGGTGCTGGGGCGGTTACAGTGCGGATAAACTTCTTCGGATTGATGAAAAACCGTTTGAGGTTGAGCAGACACGACCGGATGAACTGGCCGCGGTTCTGTTTACCACTGGCAGCACCGGACCTGCGAAGGGCGTCTTGTATGAGCACGGCATGTTTGAGGCGCAGTGTGAGTTGATCGGCAAGACTTACGGTATTGATGAAAATGATATCGATTTGCCGACGTTTCCGTTATTCGGATTGTTTTCGATTGCTCTGGGGATGACTGCGGTGATTCCCGAGATGGATCCGACCCGTCCGGCCAAGGTGAACCCGCAGAATATCATTCGTGCTGTCAATGAAGGTGGTTGCACGTTTTCGTTCGGCAGTCCTGCACTTTGGGGACGCGTGTCGAAATATTGTGTTGAGCAGAATATGAAGCTGCCGAGTCTGAAAAATATTCTTATGGCTGGCGCGCCGGTTTCGCCTGTGGTGCATGAGCGTCTACTTAAGCATATTCTGTCGGACGGGGCGGAAACCCATACACCGTACGGGGCGACTGAAAGCCTTCCTGCGACGTCGATGAAAGGGTCGGATGTTTTAGCCGAAACTGCGGAACTGACTAAAATCGGGCGCGGGACATGTGTGGGGCGTCCTGTCCATGGCGTGAGTGTTGAGGTGATTCGGCTGACAGACGATGTGATTGAATCGTGGGACGATAGCCTGATCGTTGCTGACGGGAAGATCGGAGAGATCACGGTTAAAGGCCCTGCAGTGACCAAAGCCTATGATAACCAGCCGGAGGCTACACGGCATGCAAAGATCCAAGACGGGGAGACGGTGCGTCACAGGATCGGCGATCTCGGTTATAAAGATGAACAGGGACGGCTCTGGTTCTGCGGCCGCAAAAACCATCGTGTCGAAACGACAAACGGGATTTTATACACCGTTTGCTGCGAAGCGATCTTCAATCAGCATCCGCAGGTGTTTCGCAGTGCGTTGGTTGGCGTCGGCTTGCGTCCTGCGCAGACGCCGGTGATTGTGGTTGAGCCCGTATCGATCCCGAAAACGGCGCAAGAGTCGGAGAAACTGGTTCGTGAACTTCTTGAACTCGGCTGGAAATGTTCATTGACAAAGACGATTGTCAATGTGCTGCTGTATCCGTCGTTTCCGGTTGATATCCGCCATAACGCCAAGATCGGACGCGAGCAACTAGCGCTGTGGGCTGCACAGGCGTTGTCTGCAAAATAGTCGTCGTCGGTCTGATTTGAGCCTATTCCAATTCGTCCAGTGTCAGGCTGAAGCTGGGGACGAACTCTTTCAGAAACATCTCTACTTCCGGCATCTTCAGATTGACAATTGAGTCGTAAAGTGCTTTCTTTGCTTTGGCAAATTCGGTGTTGCCCGCAGCCAACTCTTCAATGCACTTCAAGTACGCGCATAACTTGTCTGCCGCTTTTACAAACAGAATTTCCTCGTCACTTCCCGCACATTTTAAAAGCGGTTCGTAATCTGCGCGCAAGTCATCGGGAACATAGGAAACCAGTTTGTCGGCAGAAACGTCTTCGATTTCATTGAACGCGGTTTTGATACGTGGGTTGAAGTACTTGATCGGTGTCGGTAGGTCGCCTGTCAGGACTTCCGCCGCATCGTGAAACATCGCAAGAAGCGCAACCCGCTCGGGATTCACGGATTTGTTGAAGCGGCGTACGGCAATCAGTGCAAGACCGTGGGCAATCATGCTGACGCGGAGGCTGTGTTCCTGAATATTTTCTTCCTGAACGCACCGCATCAGTCCCCAGCGGCGGATATGTTTCATGCGGGCAAGCATGGCAAAAAAATGGCTCATGTCGTTCCTTTCGTCTGTCGTGTTTTCTTGAACTGATTATAGAGCTTATGGAAATTGCCCTTGCGATGCAATTGTTGGGTTTCATGAAAGAAAAGATTCTGTATTTTAGCATCACCGCCATCTGCGCAGTCGCCTTCTATAGACGATGACAGCATCGGCTGAACCGCCGCCGATGCCTTTACATCGCCTTGCAAAGGCTTCTGTGCATCTGACTGCGTGGTTAGTGAGTAGTGCGTATTGCGTTTATGGGCGTATCTGGTTGCGATAGACAGACGGGGGCTTTCCTGTGATACGGGTGAAGCTGCGGGAGAAGTGGAATGCGTTTAAGAAGCCGGTAAGCGAGGCAATGCGCTCAAGGGTATCGTTCGGATGTTCAATTAGAAGTTGCTGGGAGAGTGAGATTCTGCGGCTAAGGATGTATCGGGCGGGACTGATGCCAAATGCCTGTGTAAATGCCCGGGTGAAGTGGGCGCGGTTTAAATGCATGCGTTCGGCAAGTTCTGGTACGCTGACCGGTTGATCCAGATGCGCTTCAATATACGTCAGGATCGGATGGAACCGTTTTGCTTGTGGAATACTGTTTTTGGGTTCATTGTCGTCAACGATAAAGTCTGCAAGGAGTTGCATCAAAATGCCATTAAGTCTCATCTGGTTTGCGGTCTCGGGTCGGAGGCTGAGGGTTTCCATTTCTGTATGGAGGGCAAGTCGATGGTTTTGCTCTGAGAGGTCGTTTCGTTCGTAAGTATATGAAAGCAAATTAAATGCGGGGATGCCGGACAAGAGCGTTGTGCGGAAGTGGATATAATGTTGCATGCACTGCTTGTCACAGCCAAAGTCAAAGATTATTCCTGCCGGAATGAACAGGAAAACGCCTGGTTTAATGATGTACTTCCTGTTGGCGATTCGCACCCATTGGCTTCCCGATTCAACGAGGTATAGCCTGTTGATATTGTCCTGGTAGGCGACGTTGTGCCACTTGGTTGTCAAGTGAATCGAATGTGCTTGGCAGAGGCTGATTTGTAGCGTAGATAGCAGATCCAATCGTACTCCTGCAAGATTCGTTGTTTTAAAAGAGATGCAACAAATATATATGGAAACGCATTGCGTGTCCATGGCATTTCTTTCTAAAAGGGGTAGAGTTCTGTTGCGTGTTGTTTTTCAGATTGGCGATAGTTATCGCAGGAGAGAGTTATGTCATATGAAGACGGATGGGCGGCGATCTGTTTGGATAAGCCGAAGCGGGTGCCGCGGACGGAATACTCGGCTGAAAACCACTGGAAACTGGTTCAGTCCGTGACTGGACAGGATGTGGATGAGAATAGTCCCCTTGATGTACAGAAACGTTCGAGTGAATTGTTCTGCAGCCCGGAATGTTGGAACTATGATTTTTTCTGGTCAATTTTGATTAACCGTTCGGAACTTGATGCGAAACGGACGAGGATGGGACATGCAACCTATGCCTCAGGCGGGGTTGATTATGATACGCGGGTGGAGTGTCCATTTGCAGATGTGGATGAGGTTTTGGCGTTTGATCCGTTTGAATGGTACGGTACGCCTGATATTGAATCGAATACAAAACGGTTTAATGAGCATTATTACAGTATTCGACAGTCGAAGCCTGATGGTGTCGCCATGACCGGAACTTATATTACGCTGATTTCAGGTCTGCTTGAGATTTTCGGCTGGGATCTTTTGTTGGAGGCATTGGGCGAAGATGCCAAAGCCTTTGGCGAGGTTGCAAACCGCTATGCAAAATGGATCGGATATTATATGGAAGCGCTTGCCAAAAGCGATGCGCCTGTGGTGATGATTCATGATGACATCGTCTGGACGAGTGGCCCGTTTGTGCATCCTGACTGGTATCGGAAATATGTGTTTGCAAATTATAAGTGGATGTTTGCGCCGCTTGTCGATTCAGGAAAAAAAATTGCCTATACCTCGGATGGCACATATACGGTGTTTGTCGATGATATTGCTGCCACTGGTGTGCACGGTTTTGTGATGGAGCCGACAACGGACATGAAGTATATTGCCGATAAATACGGCAAGACCCACTTCTTTGTCGGCAATGCGGATACGCGAATATTATTATCCAACGATAAAAATGCAATCCGTAGTGAGGTTGAACAGTGCATGGCGATTGGCAAAAAACATCCTGGTTTCTTTATGGCTGTAGGCAATCATATCCCGCCAAACACACCTGTGGAAGCAGCACTTTACTATAATGAAGTGTATGAAAAACTTTCTCGCCGATAAAGCGGATTATTTGCACCCTCATTATTCAAAATCTCATGGTCGTTGAATCCGGTGTTGGCGTATGGCAAAAGCTTGACATTCAGCCGTGAATGCGGTATCCCTGATGAAATGAGTATGCTTTCTGCATCAAAAAAGGGTACCGGTTTTCTTTCGTGTGCCGCTTATGTCGGGTTGCTGGCGGCGGGGCTGCTGTTGTTGTTGGCGCCAGCGTTCCATGCATTACACCTGACTCTTGCCGCGTGCTCTCAGGACGGGAAAGATTGCCATCTCTGCACAAGCCGGTCGGTGGCGCACAGGCCTCCTGTCCTTTCTTTAGGGACAAAAGACGGTTGCAGCCGGACTGCGATAAAAACGTTTGCCTGGGGGATTCATAAACAAACGGGAAATCATGTAGCGCATCACCATCACCATAATTCCGACTCATGTCCGCTATGCAAGTTGTTGCTTGAACTGTATTGCCAGATGCAACCGGAACTGGTTACGGCAGAGTATCTGATCGCACATGTTTTTTCCTTTGCGGTTCCATGTCAGTCCGAACCTGTTGTGAATACGATTGGTCACGCCTATTCTGCCCGCGCTCCTCCTTTCGGACGATTCTAGTAACAAATCATTTTCGTTTTGGATTCAGTTTCCTGTACAATCAGTGTTTTGCCGCTGGAATGCGCTTTGTGCAATATAGGCCTGCGGGATTGCCGCGCGGGCAGACTGTTTATTGCATTGTGGACGGTGATTGCTGATTATATGATCACAATCATAGGAGTAGTCTGATGAATAATTCTACAAAGTCGATCATTACGACAATTTCGTTGATGCGGTGTTTATTGATGGTGATGTCGGTGGTGCTGGTTTTTCTTCTCTGCGGTCAAATCGCAAAGGCAGAAGACGGAAAAGGGAAAAATGTTTTATGCACAACATTTCCGATTTATCAAATCACCCGCAACGTTATTGCTGGCGCAAAAGGTGTAAATGTCGAGTTGATGCTTCCGGCGGCGATGGGTTGCCCGCATGACTATGAATTAACCCCGCGGGATCTAATGAAACTGGAAAAGGCAGAGATTCTCGTTGTCAACGGGCTGGGGATGGAAGAGTTTCTAGGCATGGGGGGCGTTGTCGGCCATGAGCACGAAGGGACGGCTCCTGATATCAAGGCCGTCATTATCGACAGTTCGCACGGGATCACCGAAGCCATGTCTTACACGAAAATGGATTCAGATGATGATCATGACGAAGACCACGACGAAGATCATGCAGAAGAACATCATGAAGATCATGACGGTGAGGAAGGGCATCACCACCACCATCATCATCATCATGGAATGAATCCGCATCTCTTTGCTTCGCCTGCGCTGGTGGCAAAGATTGCTGTTAATATCGCATCGGGCTTGGCGAAAGAAGATTCGGAAAATGCAGCGGTGTATATGAAAAATGCAGCGGCATATGCAGCCGAGATGAATGCGCTTGCCCAGCAATTCCGTGATCTTGGTCAAGCGCTTTCCAATAATCGGATCGTGACTCAGCACGGCGTGTTCGATTATCTTGCTAAAGACATAGGGCTTGAGATTGTCGCTGTTGTTCAGGCGCACGCGGGTGAAGAGCCGTCGACTGCCGAAATGATCCGGATTGTCAAGACGATCCGTGAGAAAAAGGCAGGGGCAATGTTTACGGAGCCGCAGTATCCGGCACGGATCGGCCAGACGATCGCGAAAGAAGCAAAGATTTCGTGTGCGTCGCTCGATCCTGTCGCAAGCGGTCCGGACAATGCTCCGGTCGATTATTATACAACGGTGATGAAACAGAATTTGTTAACTCTTGGAAAAGTTCTTGGAACAAAATAAATGACGCAAGTTGTTGATGAAAAAGTGAAATCCGGCGCCACCGTAACGTTTGAAGATGTTACGGTGGCGTATGGTGATAATACTGTGTTGGATCATGTTTCGGCAACGGTTCCGGCAGGCAGTGCGACTGCGATTGTTGGTCCCAATGGTGCCGGAAAGACGACGCTGCTGTTGTCGCTTCTTGGCGAAGTATCATATCAGGGAAAGATACTGTTCCGCAATTCGCAGACTGAAAACGGAGCGGTTTATAAACCCCGTATCGGATATGTCCCACAGCGTCTCAGCTTTGATCGGGGCATGCCGCTGACGGTGCTTGAGTTCATGGTCATGGGCTGGCAGCGGATGCCGTTATGGTTTGGCGTGCACGCGGAGTTTCGCGAACGTGCGATGGAATTGCTTGGTTTTGTAAAGGCAGAGCAGCTTGAAACGCGCAGGCTGGGTGCATTATCCGGCGGTGAGTTGCAGCGGGTGTTGCTTGCGCTTGCGCTGGGTCAGGAGCCGGATTTGCTCGTGCTTGATGAGCCCGCTGCCGGTGTCGATATCCGCGGAGGTTTTCTGTTTTGCGAGTTGCTTGAAAAAATTCGCCAGACGAAACGCTTTACCCAGCTGATGGTCAGTCATGATCTGGCAACGGTCACACACCACGCGACGCATGTCATCTGCTTGAACCGGAACGTTGCCGCTGAGGGACATCCCAAACAAGTATTGACGAATGAAACACTCACCGCGATCTTCGGGTTGCATATGGGCCTGATCGACCGGCGTGCGATGCCGGAGGGTGGGACGACCTGTACGGCATCGTGTTGTAATGGCGACTGCCGTGAATGTGATCAGTCTGAAGGTCGCCGCAGTTCAGTGCGGTTGCGTGCCGGTGGCTCAGGGATGCTTCAATCGGAAAAAGCGGAGTCCGGTTCAGAGGAGAATGGCGCGTGTGATTGCGGTTGCGGCGGACATGGAAAGGGAGACGATGCCTGATCTGATGGATTTGCTGTCGCTGCTTCCGAAGATTATCCCGATGGAGTGCATGGAGTCGGGATTTGTGCAGCGGGCGTTGTTCGGGCTGGTGCTGCTGGCGCCGATGGCCGCGTGTATGGGCGTGCAGGTCGTAAATTTTCGCATGGCGTTTTTTGCCGATGCGATCAGTCACTCGGCATTTGCCGGTGTTGCCATCGGCTTGCTGTTTGCCGCAAATCCGCACTGGACGATGCTGGTGCTGGGACTGCTTGTAGGGCTGAGCATCATGGCGGTGCAGCGCAGAAGTTCACTTTCCTCTGACACCGTGATCGGTGTGTTTTTCTCGGCGGTGATTGCGTTCGGGTTGACTGTTGTCAGCCATTATAAAAATGTCGCCCGCGATGTGAACCAGTTTTTGTACGGCGGGATCACGACAATCGACACGACAGAGTTGTGGGAGCTGATGGCGCTGTTTGTGGTGCTGATGGCGTTTCAGGTTTGGGGGTATAACCGGATGTTGTATATCGGAATGAACCCGTCTCTGGCGCAAGTCCACCGCGTTCGTGTTGCGATTTATCAGTATTTATATGCGGCACTTCTTGCTCTTGTTGTAATCTTTTCCGTCTGGGCGGTTGGTGTTCTGCTGGTGACGGCGATGTTGATCGTACCGGCGGCTTCCGCGCGGAACTTTTCGCGGACGGCTGGCGGAATGGTCTGGTGGGCGATGGCGATCAGTGTATTCTCCGCTGTTGCCGGGCTTTTGATTTCAACGCAACCGTGGGCCGATACGGCGACGGGGGCGACGGTGATCCTGATCGCGTTTTTGTGTTTTTTGATCAGCGCCGGGGTTGCGTATTTACGGGGGGATTCATCCCGATGACTGCTCATGCTGGCGAGGAGTCTGCCGGCAGCAGAGGTGACCGTTTGTTCCGTCGCGGTAGTATTTTTCTGCTGGCATTTTTTCTTGTCTTTGCTTTTTCGTTTTTGTTTTCATCCGGCGGGTCGGCCGAGGTCAAATCGTTTTCTCTGGTGTTTGCGAGTATCGTCCTTGAGGCGATTCCGTTTATGCTGGTCGGCGCGTTTGCAGGTGGCCTGATCGAGGCGTTTATCAGCCGTGAGAAAATGACGTCGCTTCTGCCCAAGCGCGGGTGGGTGACGGTGTTTATTGCGGCTGGGTTGGGGATGCTGTTTCCGATCTGTGAGTGTGCAGTCGTTCCTGTTGTGCGGCGGTTGGCACGAAAGGGCTTGCCTGCTTCTGCATCGATTGCGTATCTTCTTGGTGGGCCGGTTGTCAATCCGGTCGTCGCGGCATCGACCGCACTTGCCTATACTTTTGACTGGCGCGTGGTGATTCTGCGTCTGCTGATTGGGTATATGATCGCCGTTTTTGTTGCGCTGGGGATTGACTGGGTTTTTGGTAAAGAACCGGTGTTTCGCGCAGATTTGTATGGCGATCCAAAACAGCATAATCATGAACATGATCATCATCATGGCCACGTCGGCGGCTGTTGCGCATGCGGCTGCGGACACGATCATCAGGCGCATGGAATCCACGGGTTTCTGCAGAAGATCGGCTTGGCGTTGCGTCATGCGTCCGACGACTTCGTGCAGGTTGGGCATTTTCTTATTATTGGCGCGTTTATCGCCGCGATGGCACAGACGTTTATTGAACGGAAACTGTTTCTGGGGCTTGTTGCCTATCCGGGGGCTTCGCTGTTATTAATGATGGCATTGGCGATCCTGCTGAACTTGTGTTCGGAGGCCGATGCGTTTATTGCCGCGTCATTTAGGGGGTTGTTGTCGTTTCCGGCGCAGATGGCGTTTATGCTGACGGGGCCGGTTTTTGATTTGAAGCTGCTACTCATGTATCAGGGCGTTTTTCGTAAACGTGCGATTCTTGTGTTGTCCGTCATGATTCTGCTGGCCGTTTTCGGCGCGTCTCTTGGTCTGGAGCTTTCCGGAGGATCCCGGCCATGAATTTGATCTCACTGTATCGTTTTCTCAGTCGCTGGTGGTGTCAGCTTCTGTTCTTTCTGTGGATTTGCGCACTGGCGAATTTGCTGGAACGAAATGGCTATACCGCATTCTTGCGTCCAGAATTCGGGATTGTTCTAGGGCTCGGGCTTGCCGTGCTAATCGGTTTCTTTGTCGCGGGAATGTCGAAGTCGCACGCTCCGGTTCCGCTGACGCTTGCGCAGGCATTGCGTGCAATGATTTTGCTGCTGCCGCTTTTGTATCTGCTGAATGCTCAGGGGGTGTCGCTGGATGCGAAGGCGTTTATGAACCGCTCCGTTGGTACGCCTACTGTCGGCGCACAGACTTCTGGTTCTTCGTCTGATGAAGAGTTGAGCTTGTGGGAAAGTAAAAATCAGTCGGAGAATTTTGCAGAGTCTGATCAGGTTTTGGATCAGGAAGCCGTGCCGGTGACGCTGCTTGATCTGTATGACTCTCCGGATCTGTTTTTGGGTAAGCGTGTCCGGTTTGACGGGATGTGGATGAATGATGAAAATACGCGCAAGGATTTCGGCCAGAACTCACGCGTACTGTTTCGCTTTGTCATTACCTGCTGTGCTGCCGATGCTGTTCCGATTGCGGTTGTGCTGGTTCCAGAACAGTCTCTGGGCGAACAAGAAGAGAGCTCATGGCTGCAGGTCGAAGGCGTTTTTCAGACCAGACAAATTGGTTTGCGGCGTGTGCCGGTGCTTGAGCATGTAAGCATTGCGCCGATCGACAAGCCGGAACAGCCCTAGCTGTTTTAATGGTTACGATTTCACAAACAGAAGAATAGATTGGCAGGGCGGCTTGTCTGTAGCTACCGGTTGAGAATTTCCTGCCGGTGATTCTGGTACCAGTCGATTGTCCGCCGGATTCCTTCTTCAAACTTGACCTTCGCGGTAAACCCGAATTGGTCGCGCGCTCGGCTTGTGTCCAAACAACGTCTGGGCTGGCCGTTGGGGCGGCTGGTGTCCCAACGGATTTCTCCTTTGAATTCCGTCATGCGGGCAATCATTTCGGCAAGATCGCGGATAGAAATCTCCATGCCGGAGCCGATATTGACCGGAGCGTCGCCATCATAGTTTTTCGTTGCCAGAATGATGGCGTCGGCAACATCATCAACATAAAGAAATTCCCGCGAAGCCGATCCGTCGCCCCAGCAGACAATCTCTTTTTCATTGTTATCCCGCGCTTCGATAAATCTGCGGATCAGCGCCGGGATGACGTGTGAACTTTCCAGATCAAAGTTGTCGCCTGGGCCATACATATTGACGGGCAGAAGAAAAATCGAGTTGAATCCGTATTGCAAACGGTACGCCTGAGATTGTACGAGCAGCATTTTTTTGGCAAGGCCGTAAGGGGCGTTTGTTTCTTCCGGATATCCGTTCCATAAGTCATCCTCGTGGAACGGAACCGCTGTGAATTTTGGATAGGCGCATACCGTGCCGATAGCGACAAATTTTTTCACGCCGGTTTGCCATGCCTTGTGGATTAGCGGCACGCCCATCATCAGGTTGTCGTAAAAATATTCTGCCGGATGTTTCTGGTTTGCACCGATGCCGCCAACGCGCGCAGCCAGATGCAGAATCACGTCAGGTTTGTTATCAGCCAGAATCTTGTCCATGTCGTCGGGATTCAGTAAGTCGCATTCTGCGCTGGACGGGGCAACCAGTTTTTTGAGTTTTTCGTGTTGCAGACGCTTGACCAGATGCCGTCCGACAAACCCGTTTCCGCCCGTGACAAGTACTGTTGCGCCCGACAGATCCATGTTGATATCCTCACTAACGATAGTTTTTATATTCAATAGTATAGCAAAATAATTCTGTATGGACAGGCATTTATCAAGAGATGGATTTGTCATCCGGATTCCGGCATCCGCGAAGAAGATACCATAGAAAATACGGGTTGTTGTACAAGTACCGTCGCCAGAGACGCCGTGGTTCCATCGCAAGCCGGAATGCCCATTCAAGGCCAAGTTTCATAACCCAGCGCGGCGCCTGCCTGATGTTTCCTGTTAGAAAATCAAACGCTGCACCGACACCGATCATGACCGGCTTGATCCGGTCGGCGTGTTCTGCCATCCAGCGCTCCTGCTTGGGCGCACCGAGTCCGACCCAGACAACCTGCGCACCGGAGTCATTAATCATCCTGACTATATTTTCTTCCTCTTCTGAGGATAAATTACGAAATGGCGGGCTGTAGGTTCCGGCAACGTCAAAGCCGGAAAACCTGTTTTGTAAAGACGTGGCAAGTTGTTGGGCGACACCGTCAGCGGCTCCGAAGAAAAAACTGCTGACTGATTGATTGTCTGTTCCTTTTCTCTGGCTCCAGCGTTCTGCGCAACGCTCAAGAAGATCTGGCCCGTAAACACGTTGCTGCTCAGGGTGTCCGCGTTTCCGCATCGCCCATACCAGCGGAACTCCATCTGGGGTTGCCATTTTCGCCGTATTCAGGCATGCGGCGTATGACGGGTCGCGGTGGGATTCCATTACCGTATGCACATTGCAGATACAAACACGCGCGGGTGTTCCCGACAACCCCCAGCTGGCGATGCAATCGGCAGCGTTGTCGAGTGACGTGATGCTGAGGTCGGTGTTCAGAACGCGGCATTTGGCTGGAGCAGGTATCGGTTGCATCTGTTTAGTGGCCGCTGAAGAGACAGAAAATCGTACGGAACAGAATCACAAAGTCCAGCAGCAGAGACTGGTTATAAATGTAGTAAAGGTCGTAGTCGATATTTTCATGGATCGGATGATTGCGGTCGGCACTTACCTGCCAGAGTCCTGTCATTCCGGGCAATGCCAGGAGACGTTCGCGTTGGGAGGGTGAGTATTGTTCAACGATATAGGGCATATCCGGACGCGGGCCGACGAGGCTCATGTCGCCCTTGAGGACGTTCCAGAGTTGCGGCAGTTCATCCAGGCTAGTTTTGCGCAGAATCCGTCCAAGTGTGAAAACCTGTGGGCTTCCCGGAGACGGTTTGTCCGCATAGACCGGCGCTTTGACATCCATGGTTCTGAATTTATAAATCCGGAATGTTCTGCCGTAGCGGCCGATACGGTCTTGCTGAAAGATCACCGGCCCCGGTGAGAAGATCTTGATCAGTCCTGCTATCAGTAGCATCAGCGGTCCCAGCAGGATCAGAGCGGCGATCGATAGACAGGCGTCACTTGTGCGCTTGATCAAATGGTGTGAAAGCTGCGTTGTGACCACCTTTTCGTATGCCAAGGGAACGTCTGCAATAAAGGTCAGACCCCAGCGGCGGAATGGCCCGAGTGAAAAATGCGGAACGTAAAAACAGGCAACGCCGACTTTGCGACATAGTGCTTGCACTTCAAGAAGGTGTCCGGTGCGCAGGCGAGGAATCGAAATGAACAGGTATTTTGCCCCGGTCGATTCTGCGGAGCTGACAAACTGGCTGAATGCGCCTAAAACCGGCAGCCGGTATTTGTTGCCGGGGCCGAAATTGACCCAGCCTTCCATCTCATCTGCGTGATTGTCGATAAACCCGACTGGAGTCAGTCCAAGTTGAGAGTTACTCATGATGCGGCTGGCCAGTTGCCGCCCGGTTTCACCGGCTCCGTAGATAATGACCGGTTGTGCGCCGACACCTGCCGAGAGAAGCCAGTTGCCGAATGCGCGGATAAACCGCCGCCCGATGATAATAAGAGGCGCCATGATGATTGCCGAGAGGATCAGTGCGATTCGCGGCATCGGCAGGTCTCGCATCAGAAAAGACATTGCCATACTGATTGTGATATTCAGTGCCAGTCCTTTGATCAACATGACATCTTCTTCGACATTCAGGATGCTGACACCGCGTTTGTACATCCCCAGCCATCCGAAGCTGAGCAGGAGGATCAGCCCCATTCCGCCGCCGAGAAGCAGAAACGGTGAGGCGTTGTCATAAATCAGGTCTTCGACCGGACGCAATCGGATACCGTCAAGCCACGGCGAGAGCCAGACCATGCGGGATAAAAAGTAGGCGGTGACTACCGCCAGAAAGTCTGAACTCATCAGAGCCAGTGTCATCAGTTTTGCGCGCCACGGGATGGCGGCAAATGGCGACGGACGGTGCTGTCCTCCGGGTAGGAAACGGTCATGATCAAACGCTGAAAACTCGTTCAAGAATACTCCGTGGTCGTATTATAGAAAACAGGTTAGCCTTCGTGTGTAGCATCGCGTGCGGCGCGCTCTTTACGTGCCAGACGCACGTCGGCATCGACCATGATTTTTACCAGTCCCTCAAATGATGTTTGCGGTTGCCACTTTAGTTTCTCCCGCGCTTTTTTTGCATCGCCCAGAAGCAGCGGTACTTCTGCTGGTCGCAGGTAACGCTCATCGAATTCGACATGATCTTTCCAGTCAAGGCCGACATGATGAAAAGATACTTCAAGAAATTCGCGTACCGTGTGCGTTTCGCCGGTGGCAACGACATAGTCATCCGGTTCATCCTGCTGTAGCATCAGCCACATGGCTTCGACATACTCGGGTGCAAACCCCCAGTCGCGGCTGGCGTCGAGGTTTCCGAGGAATAGTTTTTTCTGTAACCCTTCCTTGATCCGCCCGACGGCGCGGGTAATTTTGCGGGTGACAAATGTTTCGCCACGCCGCGGGGATTCGTGGTTGAACAGGATGCCGTTCACGGCAAACATGCCGAATGCCTTGCGGTACAGCTTTGTCTGCAGGTATGCGGCGACCTTCGCGACTGCATAGGGGCTTGCGGGTGAGAACGGCGTTTCTTCCGACTGCGGCGCAATCGGTGTATCTCCGAACATTTCGCTGGAGGATGCCTGATAAAAACGGATGGAGGTGTCTGCGTCACGGATCGCTTCCAGCAACCGCACCGCGCCGAGATCAACGACATCGACCGTATATTCCGGTTGGTCAAATGAAACGCGGACGTGACTTTGTGCGGCGAGGTTATAGACCTCATGCGGCTGCGCTTCCTTAAGGATGTGGCGCAGGCAGGAGCTGTCGGACAGGTCACCATAGTGCAGTACAAGCCGCCGGTGGCTTTCGTGCGGGTCTTGATAAATGTCATTCAACCGTTCTGTATTGAATGAGCTTGAACGGCGGATGATTCCGTGAACCTCATATCCTTTTTTCAAAAGGAGTTCAGCCAGATACGACCCGTCTTGTCCGGTGATCCCGGTGATCAGCGCACGTTTGATTTCTGCCATGCCTGTTCCTTATTATGTATATAGAGGCTGTGATTCCGGCGTTGTGCCAGAACTGTTTTCTATTATTCGGCTTTGGCATGGCCAAGTCAAGCAAGCGTTGTCAAGATCTGTGGCTTGTTGTACAAATCTTTTGATATCTCGGAGTTGTGGTTTTTTGCATTTTCGGAAGCTGTTCCTCTGTAAACGTTAGGTGGAATATTGAACCTGCTGGTATGAAAGTGGTTACAACAGAGTCCGACGAAAGTTTCCTGAGTGGGAGGTTTTCGGGCGGCGGCCGCTCTGAAGATGTTGCCAGTCTTCATGAATATCAGCAGCGATGCAAACTGTGTGGCTGAAGTCGGCGCGTATCTTGAGCGCAGGCAGTTGGCAGGCCTCTGGCCAGATGCACCAAGCTTCTGTATCATACAGAAATGTCCGACATTGTCGCGTTTGAATTCGATAGGATTTTCCTGAGCGGTCGTGCCAGATCTGCGGGGTGTTTTCACATCGTTCAGGTGTACCGGAACACGATGAGAGTGCCGCGCGCGGGCAGGCTTCTCCTGTCAGCAGTGGCGTATGTTGATAGGCAAGCAGCACCAGATCATTGCCGTGTTGCTGAAGCAGTTCTGTCAGATTTTGCGCGTCATCTTCGGGCGAGGTGACTGCGTAGCGGATTCCGATTTCCTTGAGCTGGGCGAGAGTGTTTCCGTTCAGCGTGTAGATTGACCAGTCTGCTCCAATATCAAGTTCGTTTCTGCTGTCGTTGCTTGTGCTTTGTTGCCAGTCGCGTATCCACTGTAATGACCAGAGCGCGGCGACTTCCCATTTTCTGTATCCGGATTCAAGAAGCTGCGTGACGACTGTTTGCATGCGTTCCTTTTCCTCTGCGCGGCAAAGGATAGGCAGGCAGAGCCGGATGGAAGTGCTTGTCATTTTCTGAAGTTGTTCAAGGTGTCCTGCCGCCTCTTCCGGTTTTGCATTCAGGCCGATGACATAGACCAGTTCCTCGACGCGTGTAAAATCTTCTTCAGTAAAATCAGCCAGTTGTTGCGGTGAACTGATCTTGATCGACCATTCTGTTTCGCGCATGTTCGCTGTCGCTGTTTGATCAGCGGCCGTGTCCGGTTGAATGGCCGCGGTTTTCTTGCAGATCGAAGCGATGTGATTGGAGCGTGCTTCGGTCAGGGAGAGCTCAAGTTTTTGATAAAGGTTCCTTCGCATCTCATTTAACTGCGACATCGGAATAAACGGTAATGCGCCGTCAACGTCCCACTGCAGCGATTCGAGCGTGAAGGGCGTGTCGCCTGTTTTATGAAACGCGGTGTGCGCAGCTTTCTGCATCGACTCGTCGGATCGCGCCGGTTCAAAATTCTCTTCGATCTGCAGTTGGGCTGAGATTCCGCATGCGTAAGACGGAGTCAGAAACGGCTGCGCGTGATTTTTAGTGTTCGTTTCTTGAATGGTAGCGGAAAAGTTCAACCCGCCAGATTGACTTCCGGAAAGACTGACGTGAATTGGAATCCGCGCGCGGTAGAGTCCGGGTTTCGGGGAGGTGACTGCAAGCCGCCGTTTGACTTCCTGTGAGGAAGCGCGGTAAATGACAGCGTTTTGCTCTACCGGCGGGTGATCTGGCGGCAGCGGTACTTCGACCATTTGTCCGGCCGAGGCGGTGAAAGCCGGTTTGGGCTGGCGCGTCTTGGACTGCACAATAAACAGTTCGTCAACGGCAAAGCCGAATGGCCGGGATTGTCCGGGAATGTCAAGCTGCAGCCCGTCGTGTTTTTCGAGCGGTAGGCTGCAGGTGAAGCGCAGTGATGTCGCCTTGCCGTGTTTGACTAGCTCCTGTACGGTTCCGATCCTCGCGCCCCGATGGCCGACGGTATCGGTATCGAGTGAGGACGCTTTGCTTTCGCTTGGTCCGATCGCATTTTTTGATCCGGTAAAAAACGAGGTCGTCGCGCGGCTGAATACGGTTTCGACGGCTGCGCGGTCTTCTTCAAACTCCGGTGGCAGTTTCGCTTTTTCAGGATGAGAAAGTCTGCCGTTTTCAAATGCGCCGACACGGACGAGATGGTCAAGAATATTGCGGTACATCCGCACGACCGCGGCAACATACAGCGGGCTCTTTTTCCGCCCTTCTATCTTCAGGGAGTGCACGCCGGTCTGTAGAAGCGCAGGCATGTGTTCGGCAAGCGAGAGGTCTTTCAACGAGAGCGCGTGTCCTGCGAATGTTGCAGATCTTCCGTCAGGGGCTTGTCCCTGAATCTGGAAAAAATCGCGGCACGGATACGCGCAACGCCCCCGGTTTGCGCTGCGGCCTGTGCGGTGTGAGGAGAACAGACACTGCCCGCTATAGCCGTAGCAGAGCGCGCCGTGGACAAAAACTTCTGTCTGCACGCCGCCGTCTGTCGTGATTGCGGCAATTTCTTTTAATGTCAATTCTCTCGCCAGAACCACGCGTTTTACACCGAGTGAGGCCAGCTTCCGGACACCGTCAAGGTTGTGTGCAGTCATTTGCGTGCTTGCATGCAGGGCAAGTGTCGGGGTGAATTTTCTGGCGATATGCAGTACGCCTAGGTCTTGCACAATTAGCGCGTCGGCACCGGCTTCTTCTGCCTGAATGAGTGATTCGATCAGTTGCGAAAGTTGCCGCTGCTGGACGAGCGTGTTGATCGTGATATAAACGCGTCTGCCGAGATGGTGGGCGTAACCTGTGAGGTCGGCAAGTTGCTCTTGCGTGAAGTTGACGGCTTCCGCGCGTGCGGAGAACTGTGACAGCCCGAGATAAACCGCATCCGCTCCGTGTTCGAGTGCTGCATAACCGGCCTCGGGTCCGCCTGCAGGCGCAAGCAGCTCCGGCAGTCCTGTGTGTTGGGCGCTGACTCCGCCATTTTCTGATGAATGATTGGTCGCTGTGTTTTTATGACTCAATTCGCTTCCTTAAATCGCGCTTAATGGATGGTGCTGTTTCATGAATCAGATCATGATCCTACGGCAGAGGCGTGTCAATAACAAGCGGCTGGTTGCTTTTTTGATAAGATCGCTGTTTTTTGGGAGCGCACGCGTTATATCAGAATGACTCGTGATTATCTGCTTCCGGTTTCGTGAGAAGCGCGGAAATCTGTTGCGACAGATCGCTCATGTGAAATGGCTTCTGCAGAAATGCCGTGTTCGGGTAGTCGGACAGGATAGACCGTTGTTCGCTTTCAGGATTTCCGGAGATAAACAGGACCGGGATGTCGGCACGGATTTTGCGGATCATGCCGATGACGCTTTTTCCGTTCATCTCGGGCATCAGCATATCAAGGATGATCAGGCTGAACGACTCCGGTGCCAACTCGAACTTCTGCACTCCCAGTGCGCCGTTTTCCGCCGTATCAGTGGTTGCGCCCAACTCGGTAACCAAGAGCCCTGTATTTTCAAGCATTGCCGGTTCATCGTCGATAATGAGGATTCGGATGCCGGCAGCAAATGGCTTTTGGGGTCTCACGGGTGCTGCCGTGGTTGTGTTTTCCGTGTTGTGAATTGCACGGAAACGTCCGGAAACCGGTCTCCGATTGATTGGAAAATACAGCAAGAATGTGGTTCCTTGCCCTTCCGTGCTGGTCAGGGCAATTCCGCCTGACACGTCGCGCATCGTGCCATATACCGAGGAAAGGCCGAGGCCGGTACCTTTGCCGACTTCTTTTGTTGTGTAGAACGGTTCGAAGATTTTTTCCCATTCGCTATGGGGAATGCCGGTTCCGGTGTCGATTATTTCCAAAAGGAGGAATTGGTTTCCGGTTGCCGGGCAGATAATCATTTCGTCTGGAAGGTCGGGTTCGAAAACTTTTTTGAGTCTGAAGCGTAAAACCCCACCCTCGGGCATCGCATCGCGTGCGTTCAGTGATAGATTGATCAGTGCATTTTGAAGCTGATGCGCGTCGGCAATAATGCTGGGCAATCCTTCTTCAATTTCAACTTTGAGAGTAATCGTTTTCCCAATCAGGTGTTCAAGCATGGCAAATGTCGTGTGGAGCAGGTCACTCATGTCCAGAACGATTTGATCTGACTTTTTGCGGCGGGAGAAGGTCAAAAGTTGTTGCGTTAGTCCTGCAGCCTGTTCACACAGTGAGAGAATCAGGTTAAGTGAGTTCTTCTGTTTGTCCAGCAGTTTGTTTTCCCTGTCAAGGATGCCGACCATTTCTGCCGCGCCGGAAATCCCGCCGAGGATATTGTTAAAGTCATGCGCAACTCCGCCGGCGAGCTGACCTATGGCGCGCATTTTTTCCGACTGCAGCAGTTCTTCCTCCATGCGCTTGCGCTCACGCAAATCCAATGCAGTGATCGCCCAAGCCGGTTGCCCCTGATACGGCATCGATTTCGCCCTGATTGCCACCGGCATCCGCGTACCATCTTTACGCAAAGCAGATGTTTCCAATGACTGCGTTGACTCTGAATGAAGATGCTCGATCAGGGATTGAGGCCGGTCTGCACACAGGATGCGTACGATATCCTGTTGCATCAGTTCGGTCATATTGTCGTAGCCAAAAATACGAAGAGCTGCGTTATTGGCAAGAATGAGTTCGTCGTCACGTAGAATAAACACGGCTTCTTGCGAGGCATCCACGAGCGCGCGCATGCGCCGTTCATTCTGTCGGACTTCCGCCTCGAGTTTCACCTGCTCGGTCATATCCAGAAAGATACCTATACAGCCTGATATTTTTCCCTGCTCATTAATAAATGGAGCGGTGTTGATCAGTAGGCTTTTTCGGTCACCATCCGGGCGGATCAGTGTGGTCATCATGTTTGTGATGCGTTTTCCTGTGATCAGCGTTTTGGTCAGCGGCCAGTCTTCTTTGGCTATGTCTGTTCCGTCAAGTGATTGGTAGGTCATTTTTCCAAACCGGCTGGCAAGGGGATGTCCGCAGATATCTTCTTTTGCCATGCCGAATAGCAATAAGGCTGCGTTGTTGGCAAAGTCAATCGTGTGGGTACTTGCGTCAACGATCAGGATGCCGGCGCTGGAGCACTCAATCGCAGTCGACAACCGTTCGCGTGCGCGCAGAGATTCTTCTTCAGCCTGACGTTGTGCGGTTTTGTCGTTAAAGATTGCGACAATGCTGTTGTCCGGCATGCGGAATACCCGATTTTCAACCCAGAAACTGATGCGATCATCGGCATAGAGGCCAAGAGGGACTTCTTCAGCAACGCCGGTATGCCAGACCCTGCGGAATGCCTCAAGTAGTCCAATCTTATGTGCAGTCGGGAATAATGTACGCAAGCGTTTTCCGATAACTTCCCGCCGTCGGACGTTGCAAAAGTGGCAGCCAGCCGGGTTCATATTCGTAATGACAAAGTCATCGCCGTTGTCGACAGCACGATAGATTGCGATTCCGCTTGGAATGGTTTCAAACATGTTGCGGAAACGCGCTTCGCTGGCGATGATTTTTGATTCGGCATGTTTAAACACCGCCAGATCCCGGATTACGGTAGACAGATAATCAAGTTCATTGTCCTTGCCGCGATGGGCGATGATTGTCTGTGAGACCGGAATCTCTTTGCCGTTCTGATGCAAAACAGCTGTTTCTCCAATCCAAATGCCATTTTCGATTGCTTCAGGAATTCCGGTTTCCTGAATCAGCCGGATAGCCCAATCCGGATGGATATCAGCGATTTTATAAGCAGAGGGGTCGCTTCCCTTTTCAAGGCCTAAGAGCTTATAGCCTGATGCATTAAAGTAGGTTATTGTTTGTTGCGGAGTTGAGGTGCTGATGACATCGGTGCAATTGTCCATAATTTCAAGTAATCGTTTTTGGTGTTTGTGCTCTTCGACTTGACTGGTGACGTCGGCAACGATACAGGCGATTCGTTTTTCCCCGTTTGGACCGGCAGGGAAAGGCAAAAGCGATATCTCTGCCCAACGTTTTGTGATGGTGTTTTGGACTCGTATCGTTGATGCCGAAGAGGTGCGGATGACATCATCAATCCGCTTTTCCAGATCGTCCGGCGCATCTTGCAGCAGCAGCTTCCGACAGGCAAGCCCTTTGGGATGGGTTAGCCGTGCGATCCGGCAGGCATTTTCAGAACACTCCAGTACATCACCTCGGGAGTCGAGAATGAGTAGTCGCTGTGCTGAATCGGAAGAAAATGGGTTAAGGAAATCCAGATGCGCAGGACTCATTGATTTGTTCCGTCTGTTTCGTGCGCTTCCGGGTCGGCATACTTGTCAAAAATTGAGCAGAACAGTTCTTGGTTCTCCAGCATCAGGTCTGCCAGTTCCGGATCGAAATGGGTTCCTCGTCCTTCGCGGATTACTTCGATCGATTTTTCGTGCGTCCAGCTCTTTTTATACGGCCTGCAGCTTCTGAGCGCATCATAAACATCGCACAATGCAAGGATGCGCGCGCAAAGCGGGATTTCTGTTTCTTTGAGTCCGTCAGGATATCCCCGGCCATCCCAGCGTTCGTGATGGTGGCGGACCATGAGTGCGGCGATTTCCATTGTGGGTCGTCCGGCTAGGATTTCGTGCCCGATGGTCGTATGGGTTTTCATAATGACGAACTCTTCGTCGCTGAGCCGTCTGGGGGCAAGCAGGATACTGTCGCTGATGCCGACTTTGCCGATATCATGCAGCGGTGCGAAGATCTCCATATCGGAGATCTCTTTTTGCGGCAGATTGAGGAGTTTGCCGAACTGGACGACATAGAGGCTCATCCGTTTGAGGTGCTCACCGGTTTCATTGTCACGGGCTTCAGCAAGTTCTGCCAGCGCCTGATAGCACTCGACGCGAATCCGCATCTCTGTTTCATGCCGTTCCGTAATATCGATCGGCATGCCCATGTAGGCGGTGATTTCACCCTTGGCGTTGCGGATACCGCTGATGATCAGGTGAACCCAGATTACTTTCCCGTCACTGGCGATATTCGGCATTTCCCCTTCCCAGTATCCCACTTTCGGATCTTTTATCGCCTTCCATACACCGGAAAATAGGGCATGATATTCTTCTTCTGAAATGCCAAGGTCGCGGTATGCGGCAATTCCCGGATTCAGGATTCGTGGTGTTTTGCCAATGCCTTCTTCTTTTGTGTACCCGTATAGTTTTTCAAATGATTTGTTCAGATACAGAATCCGCGCATCCAGATCTGTGATGACGACTGCATGCGGTGCATGTTCCGAGGCCTGAAAAAACATCTCACGCTCGCGGTACAGCGCACGGGCTTCTTCTTCCAGTTGGATCTCTTCTGTAATGTCTCGGTCGATGCCGCGGTATCCGCAGAACTCGCCTTTATCGTCATACATCGGAACGCCATTGCGGCGTGTGCAGACCGCGCGGTTGTCCTTGCCGATACTCCAGACGACGATATCACGCAACTGTTTCCGGTCTTCAATTTTCTGTTGATGTTCCTGAATGGCCCCGTCCTGAGTCCGGCTGATCATGTTTTCGTAGATGCTATGTCCGGCCATCTCTTCCGGTAGATATCCAAGAACCTGCGTGATTCCTTTACTGAGGAATGTGTAGCACATTTCCGAATCTGTTTCCCAGATCCAGTCTGCAGAGCAGCCGGCTACATCCCTGAACCGCTTTTCCGATTGCTTCAATGCCGCCTGCGCGATGCGCAATGCATTGAGATCGTTCCGTTGCGTGCGGACGTGTGCGGCGTGCCGATAGACGGCATGGATTGCCGAGAGCAGTTGCTGGTGGCGGACAGGTTTGGCCAGAAAATAGCGTACACCGGCTTCGAGGCAGTTGGCTTCAACCGTCGGGTCGTGTGCCATGCCGGTTAAGGCAATGACCGGAAGAAGAGGGTCGAATTTGAATACGGTACGGGTGACGTCGAGTCCGCTCATCTGCGGCATGTCGATGTCGGTGATGACAACATCTGCCATTCCTGCACGGATCCAGTCGAGCCCCTCAAACGGATTGTTGGTGAAACGGAATGACGGGTAACCATCAAGGTCGTTGAGACCTTCAAACAATAAACGCAACGCCTGATTGTCGTCGATAACAATCACTCGTGGCATGCCATTCTTCTGCTCAGCCGGATTTTCCGAGTCTGTGCTGTTTGTGTTTTCAGGAGGCATTGTCATGTACCGCTTTTCCTTGCTCTGCCAGACTTCTGGGGACAATGATACGGTAAACCGCATCTGGTTTATCTGCAATAAAAAACCAACTTCGGTGAACACGGTTTTGTATTTATTCGGATATTCATAAGAAAGAACCGGTCTGCCTCAGGCTGACCGGTTCTTTGTGGTAACAATGTATTGTGTTTCAGAAAGGGCTCAGGAAGCGGGAGCTTCGCGGCGTTTGCGCTCGATTTGTGCTTTGGCCATTTTTGTGGCTTTCTGCCGCGCTTTACGCATTTTGAGTTTGCGTTTGCGCACGAGGCGATCGGCCTTGGCGCGTTCTTTTTCGGCTTCACGTTCGCGGCGTTTCTTGATTTCACTCGGCTTTTCGAAATATGCGGTCTTACGCATATCACGGGTCAGGCCTTCGCGGTCGCAGATCTTTTTGAAACGACGCAGCGCTTTGTCAACCGATTCATTCGGCTTCAGGTCAAGACGAATCACCTAAATCACCCCCTTCCAGTTCGTATTTCATTCTCTGTGCCGGTGCGGTTGCACTGGCGTTGTTTGACAAAAGTAGCTCCGCGCAATGCGGAGCGAAGGGACTACTCTACTGTTTTTGAGGCAAAAGGTCAAGCCTGAGGGGTAAAAATTGCAGGAATTTACCCAACTTCAGTCGGAAAAGTCCTGTTTTCTGCGTTTTTGCGCACAGTGCTCAGTCCTGACTCCGATTCTGTTGTGAATGAAGGTTTCCACAACGGTATCCTGCTGGATCAAGGGTGACGGATACAAATCCGGCTTGTTTACAGAGGAGGATAATTTGATACCATCGCTTTTCAGCCAGATCAAACAGCGCCGGGTCGGTTTCAATCCGGGCTTCCGGTGTTGAGGTTTCTGTCTGAAACGCTCGGATGCGGATCAGATTTAGTCCCAGCGTTTTTAACGCCATTTCTGCAGCGTCGATTCGCTTTAACCAAGTTGGGTGAATTTCTGTACCGAACGGGATTCGGCTGGCTAGACAAGCTGACGGCGCTTTGTTCCAGATCGGGATATCCAGCTCTTTTGCCCACAACCGGATTTCTTCTTTTGACAGCCCGCATTCATCAAACGGCGCCAGAATCCCGTTTGCATCAAGAGCGCGTTTTCCCGGGCGGATCACGCTGCGGTCATCCCTGTTATCGCCGCATAAAATAGCAGACAAGCCGAAGTCTCCTGCGCATTCTCTCCATAGGTTCACCATCATGTTTTTACAGAAAAAACAGCGGTCTTCCGGATTTGATCGGATCGCCTCATCCGCAAGGGGACTAGCGTCGACAAGATGCAACTCAAGTCCAAACTTGCTTGCAAGGCTTACAGCATCTTCAAAATCTGATTCTGGCAAAAAGCAGGAGCGCACGCAGATGCACGCTGAACGGTTGCAGTATTTTTTTGCCAGAACCGCCAGCAGCGCACTGTCTACGCCTCCGGAGAGGGCGACCAGCGCGTCCGGATGCATTTGCAGCCAGTTGCGTACAGGGTTGCGGTGGTTGTCTGTTTTTGGGAACATGCCTCCAGTATAGTCGATTGCGCTGTTTATGTCAGGGATTCGCTGCAATTTTGATATTTTTTGTCGCGTTCGAGTGTCGCCGATGTCAGTTCATTGATTTGCGGATGCTTTACGTCTGCAAGAGTCGGATCGATTGGCAGGTTCAGGATAAAGTCCGGTAGTTCAAGCAGGTCGTCGATTTCAGCGAGATTGCCGTTCAGCCACGCAAGATTCTGTCTCAATGACCGGATCTGTTTGCGATACCGCTTGCACATCCAGATTGCATGGGTCAGGCGTTTTCTGGTGGATTCACGCTGTTCAATAAACTGGGTCAGCCGAGTCATCCGTTTCGTATCGGCATTAGCATGAGGCATATCTGTATGATTTTCAAACGAACACATGTTATTGATCTCCTTGATACAACATGTAGAATACGATGGAAGTTGAATTTGTCAATCATGTAAAATGCAGTTTTTGCGATTTAAGTAGCAGAAATCTTGAAAGATTCCCACTATGACCGGAAAGTAGAAAGATAGAGGTTATTCTCTTGCGAGTGTCTGCCGATATAAACTAGAATACGGCTATCGTAATGAAAGAGGTGAGGTATGGAGGAATATGCCGAGTTGTGGTCACGCTACCTGGAGGGTGATCGACAGGCGTATGAAGAGTTGGTAGATGCGTATTTGCCGCTGGTCAAGGTAACCGTCGGGCGGATGGCGGTGCGTATTCCGACGTATATCTCGCGTGAAGACCTTCTTTCTGCCGGATCGATGGGGTTGCTTTCGGCAATTGAGCGCTATGATCCCGAGCGTGAAGCGAAGTTCACCAGTTATGCCATAACCCGGATTCGTGGCGCAATTCTGGACGAGTTGCGTCATCACGATGTGTTGGGGCGCGTGACGCGTGAGCGTGTGACCCGCATCCAGCAGGCAGAGGCAGAGCTGCAAAGCAGTGACGAAGAAGCCACTCCGGAAAAGATCGCCGAAACCGCCGGAATGACTGAAGACGAGTATTGGGACGCGGTTCTGGGGCTACAGGCATCACGGCGGATCAGCCTGTCGGAAGTTGCCGAAGACGGCGAGCACACGCTTGCGGACCTGATCGCGAGCCGGTTTTCCGATAAACCCGGCGAAAAAATGGAACTGGAAGAAGTCATCGAATTGGTCAATACCTGGCTGACGGAAAAAGAGAAGTTTTTAGTGGTACTCTATTACAAAGAAGAACTTACATTAAAAGAAATCGGCATCATTATGGACGTTTCCGAGAGCCGGGTCTGCCAGATGCATACGGCAATGACGACCCGCATACGAAAAAAGTTGGAAAAAATAGGAATTTTATTTTAGATTCGGATACAATTGGTCGATAGAGATACCATGGAATTGCCGGATCGGCTTGCAGCGACGTACTTGGGGGAGATGGTCGCGCAGGATTGGTTCTGATCCGGTGGGTTTCCACACACAGAGGAAGCAAGGAGGACGCCGTGGTTGACCACATTGGTGGTGTAGGGGGCGCTGGTGGCAGTATTCCCGCCAGAAAGCTGAAAAACGTTTATCAGACAAATCAGCCTGCGCAAGGTACGGATTCGGTGGAGCTTTCCTCCGGAGTCCGCAACGTCAGCAGTGTCGAAGCTGCGCGGATGGAGAAGCTCGAGGCGATCCGCAAGGCCGTGGCTGACGGGACGTATCTGACCGACGAAAAGCTGGGTGCTGCGCTGGACAAGGCAATCGATTCCGTTGCCAAAGAAACCCGCTGAACACAATCAGACAGAGCCTGAAACGACTGACGCCGATGCTTTGCCGCCGCTTGACGACGCAGGGCAGGTGGCTGACGCCCAAGGGGCGGACGCGTTGCAGGAGCCGGTACTGAGTGACAGGCGCTGGCAGCAGTTGAAAAATCGGTTGTCAGGGTCGAAGTTCCGCAGTCGGTTTCAGTTGCGCGGCAAAGAGCTGGATTATCTCCGGCAAAAAGGAATGCCCACGATCACGCGCCATGCGCGTGATTTTGTTTTGTCCCGCCTGTCTGTGATTGATCCTGACAAAGACGGCAAGCAGACGCCGATGCGCGGGCATCCGGTATTTATCGCCCAGCACGCGACAGCGACCTGTTGCCGCGGCTGCATCGCCAAGTGGCACCACATCCCAACCGCGCGCCCACTAACCGACCAAGAACAAGCCTACCTCGTCGACGTGATCCGAAGGTGGATTGAGGAACAGGCAAAGGACTCAGAATAAAAATGAGTAATGATGACAATCCAAGTGAGATTCTTTTTAAGCCGAAAGTACTCAATTCAA
Source organism: bacterium (assembly GCA_003249795.1). Taxonomy (GTDB): domain Bacteria; phylum Planctomycetota; class SZUA-567; order SZUA-567; family SZUA-567; genus SZUA-567. The sequence continues at coordinate 26,558 of QKHZ01000134.1, forward strand.
TATTGATTAGCTATGTTATCGCAAATCTTTTCTTCATGGTCTTGACTATTTGTGCTGCACACGAAAATTTTTTGTCGCTGCAATGCTATCTACAGCTTGGGCTGCTTGCGTTTATTCCGTATTTCTTTTCTGATCCCGTAAGGATAATTGATGTTGTTGTTATATTGGTGCTGTTTGGGATGGTCGTTGGTCCGATTTATGCAGTTTCAAGAGCCAATGCGCATGGCTGCATCGATATATTTGTGATGACATGTTGCTTTATGCTGTGGTTCCTTTGCGCGTTAGCGGTAGCCTGTGTCGGTGTATGACGGTGATTCGCAGTCGTGTTCATGCATAGCAGATGATCGTATCATGCTTGTTAGCGGCTGAGGTATTAGGTGTTTATCGACTTTCTGGATTTCCCAAGAACTATAATAACAGCAATGAGGCTATAGATAAGCCCCCAGAATATCCCAACAACTTGATATGGTAACTCGACAAGATCAGGCAAATTGTATTTGTTTTGATACCAGATAAATAGACTGCGCGGGAAATCGAGAACTGCTTTAATGTTTGGATATGAGAATTCGTGATTCCAGACCCAGTCCACGATGAATTCCGTGTGCATAAAATATCCGACCGTAAAAACAATACAAAACGTCATGAGAGTTCGCTTTGTGATTTGCTGCATATGATTCCTCGTGTGAAGAATGTCAGCGGCGGAGATAGGAGAGGGCTTTGGGAAGGGCGATGTTGTTGCCGAAGTCGTCTTCGCCGTAGCCGTGTTCGGCAAGGCATCTCAGATCCTTCAGCACCCGCTCGTCACCGATAAACGTGACGCAGATGTCCGCCTCGATATCGATCTTGCCCGTCGCCAGAAGCCGCTGGATTTCGTCGAGTGCAAACTGCGTCAGTGGCGCGCCTTCCGTCGGCGTCATGTCCGGAAGCTGCACCGGACGCTCGTACAAAACAATTTTCCCGGCTGCGGCCAGATTCAAAATGACCTGCAGGATCGCGTCCATGAAATCGTTCTGCACCGACGCCGGGATCGCCACATTCATGTGTGAGATCTCTTCGGCGAGTTTCCTGCGCTTGGCGGCGTTGATGTGTTCGTTTGCGCGGAAGAGGTCGAGCGGATAAGACGCGTCGTACTCCTCGCCCATCATCTCCATCCGCACTTCACTGCCGTAGTGGCCGACGATCTTTGCCACCAGTGTCGACGGCCGCACGTGGAAGCCCCGGTAGCGCGGCACCGGTACATCAATCCGCCCGATCTTCGCGTAGCGCTTGAGCATCCCCTGACACAAACTCTGTGCACTCTTCAGATACCGCGAGGCATACCGCAGGCTGTACTCATACAGCGTTTCAAGCAGGACATCGGGGTTCACGAGTGACGAGAGCAGGCTTTCGGCGGTTGCGCTGTTTTCGTCCATGTGGCGCTCATAGTAGTGGATCATTTGCGTGGCCGCTTCCATCAGGTGGAAGATCATCGAGATGTGTCCGCGCAGGGTCGGCAGGTCTTCATCCAGCGACTCGGTGTCGGTATCGCTGATAAAGGTGTCGTACAGCGACTGCAGGTTATGAAACCGCAGCTCAAGATTGCGCACCGAGCTTTCGCACAACGGGTCGGGGATATAGTCGCGGTGTTCCAGTCGCCGTGCGCGTGCAGCCAGAGCCAGAATATCTCCGTCGACGGCGGTGTTCAGAAAGGCCGTAGCCAGGTGCGTTGCGGTTTCCTCTGCGGAGATCACCCTGCGGCGGTTGCGGTCATTGGGCAGCCTTCCTGGGGGAAGGTCTTCCTTGAAGTCTTCTGTTTTGAGTTTATGGTCCGGCGTATCGATACTCAGCATTTTTGCTTCTGTGTGGAGCCGACAGGAAAGCTGCTCAAGGATCGTGCCACAGAAGCAGAGCGCGTCGCGTGCGGCGCTGTGGATGTCGCCCTCAACCGGAAGCAGACGGTACAAGTCGATCGAATGGTGAAGGTGAAGTAGTGTGTAGCCGAGGCGTGCGTAGAGTTTCAGGGCGGCGACCAGATGCCGGAAGTTGTGCCACTGGCAGTTGTTTCTGCAGCCGTAAGCGTCCAGTAGTTCGACAAGTTGTGCCGACTCCGCCAGCAGGATTCCCAAAAGCGGGCGAGTCATTACGGTTTCCTGCATGGCGCAGCGCTCGACATAAAGCGCAACTTCCAGAAGTTTTGCACCCCGTTTTTGTACCAAATCATGAAACGCCTGCTCGTCGACCGGCGGCGGCGGGGGTGGCACGATCACCTCTGGATCAATCACCTCGTCTGGTGTATCCATATACGACTTTCCGTTATTTGCCCTGCTTTTATTATCAGCGGCAACGGAAATAGGGCAAGGTAAAAGCTGCGGGTTTTCTACCGGTTTTTAAAACGAATTGGATCTGTCTCTGCTTGCCTGATCTGGCGGCAGAACTCCATGTAATCCTTCCAATCGCCAATCAGGATCCGGAGGGCCGGGAAATCATACTCGCGCTCCAGCAGGACGTCGCCGTTTTCGACCCGCATGCACAGCCGGTAGGAGCCGAATTCCGATTTAAGAATGATGGTGCGCGGCTGGCTTAGCACCTCCATGCGTTCCGGTATATGAATATAAAAACCTTCCAGAGCGGTTTGCGGGGCTTTGCGGTGAAAATCGGTATCGCGCCGGTTTTCATCCTTGTCCGGATACAGGTTTAGCGGAAGCAGCGGCATGCGCAGGGCGAGTGCGCCACCCGGCTCCTTGGTCAACCCGCCCAGCCGGCTTTCAAGTTCGTAGTCTTGGTTGGCTGAACCGTCTGCGAGGATATTGGTGACCAACTTTGTCGTGACGACATCGGCAAACAACAGGCGCATGTGGTCTTCGAAATTCTGGATCTTCATGTAAGTAGGTTGCTTTTGCAGATCTTCCAGTTCACTCACTTCTTCATCATAAACCCACCGATGTCCACTCATCTGGATGCCATTGTCGGTAATACGGAATGTTGCTTTATAGCGGTTTTGTGTTTGTGACTCTTCGCTGCTTGGAAGGTTGAGAAAACGTCCGCCGTTATCGTCGATGATAAACGCGGTCCCACCTTCCAGATGCTTCGGCACGCCAATTGGCGATGGATTTTTCGTTGTTGTGTCCAACCACCTGATTGCATTGTCGATCTCAACGCCCACAATCCGGTCGGTAAAGTAGTCTGCAGACGGCATCGTCCAATCGGGTGCAGCCAGTCTTGATTCTGCTGGACGGCAAGCTGCATAGATGATTTTATACGGAAGATTTACCGGCGAGTTCCGCATTGCAGTGTTTTGTATTAATGTTGTTCCCAAAGGGACTGGTGGGTGTTTCATCAAGAATATGTAATCTGGTGCGGCAATCGTCAGGCCTTTTTTTAGCAGTGCCATCAGCAAAATGTTCCGGTCGCCGCGTTTGGCGGCCATGATGTGGGACGCATTGCTGTATCGGCCTTCTGTACGGATAAGATCGACGACTTGCTGTCTGAGGGTTTCAACCAAATGACTTGCTGGCATATGCTCTTTTATATGAGCCAGAATCGGGACATTGGGTTTGGTTCGTCCTAGATATTCGTTTTTCAGGATGTCGTTGACGTCGGACCACGTGCGCTTGCCGGAGATCTCGACAAAGGGAAGGCGTTCGTCGATATCGGTGCTGTCCTCTTCATGATCGGCGCGCGGCATGTTTTTGCCGGTCCATGTATAGATGACCCAGTCGTCCTGTTCCTCGCGCGAGAACTGAACCTGAGAACTGAGGTTGTGTGCGGAGAACTGGAACGGATACGACTTCGGCACGCGGATCACGTATTGCGAGAGCAGGAACGCTTCTTTCGTGTCGGGGCTGCGGAAATACCACTTGGGAAAACGGACAGACCGGTCAAACGGCGCGTCTGCCGTGTGCAGGTATTCGTATTCAACCGATGCGCCGATACTGAGCGCGGGCATCGTCAGCGAGTTTTCGTTCGGAAGACGCATCGGCTCGACCGTTTTTCCGTTCGGCAGCAGCGTCTGTGCCAGAAGAAGTTCACCGGCAAACCGCACCTTTCCGGCTTCCGTGACTCCACTGGGGTGAAGCACTTTCTGCAGCTCATGCGTAAAGTTGGCGAATGAGCCGTCGGGATAGATTTCAAGCACGGTCTGGTCAATGAGACGCGCGGTGGTGCCGGGTAGTTTCATGTTGGCTGTGTTTTTCAATTGTTCTTCCGCAGATATTGCGTAGCGCGTCCAGAAGTCGTAAGCCGTCCCACTCAGCTTGCAGTACAGTCGGCGCAGGTTGTGGCGCTCGGGAGCAAGATCAAGCGCGCAGCCATATGACTTCAGAGCCGCCTCTTTATCGCCACGTCGGTATTGCACATCTCCCAGCACCTGCCAGAAATCGGGATTGCGAGGATATGACGCGGTGGCGTTCTGCAGAGTCGCGAGCGCCTCAGCCGTCTGGTTCTGCAGAAGCTGGGTTTTGCCAAGTTCCAGAAGAAGAGCCGGATCGTCCGGGATGAGGGCGAGTCCTTCCTGTAGCGTTTTGATTGCGTTATCCGGATTTCCTGCGTTCTGCCATGCCCGTGCTTGCGGGACAAGAATCCGCGGATCGAGCGGCATATGCTTGCGAGCTTCGGCGTATGCAAGTGCGCAGTGGCCTGCGTCTTGTAGCTCAATCGCCAGCGTTGCTTCATGAAGATACGGTTGCGCGGCTGAGGGCAGCTCTTTTTTCATCGTCTCAATCCACAGGGCTGCCTGCTCATGCCACTTGCGGTCAAGTGCCATCCGGCAACGCAGGTCATGAAGCTCAGCCGCTTTTGGCCAGCGTTTTAGCAGAGTATCGATTTTCATAAGAGCCTGCTGAGTCCGGTTCTGGTCGATGTCGCGTTTTATTGCTGCCATGTGTCCGGGATAGAGGTCTGCTTTTAACAGATCTTGAATCAAGGTGTCGGCATTGCGGTCACGCAACAGCGGCGGCACATTCGGATTGTTCAGCGCAATTCGGAGCGCGAGTGATTTCCAAACAGGAATTTTCTCTCCTGAATTCATACGTCGATCTATAATTTCGGAAGCCTGATCATAACATTTTACGGCAAGCAATTGCTCGGGGTCGAATGCGATGCTTCCATCGCTTGCGCGTTTAAATGTTATTGGCCAGCTTTCGGGTTTGGCCGTTTTTTCTTCTGGGGAAACGGATATCGGCAGCAGTGTTTTCGAGGTCGTATCCCAGTTGACCGAAGAGAGGGCGAAGCCGTTCATGTCGGTCAGGCGGATTGATGTGGCGTGGTCGGGAACGACCGGATGCAGCTTGAACAGGAAATGGTGGTTGCCCGCCTTTAGCGTCAGCTTCCATGCCTGCTCAACGCTGGACTCTTCTTCCAATCGGTTGACAACAAGAGGCGTATCGGCACCGTCAAGCCAGATCTTGGCAGCGCAGGCGGTGTCGATCCAGAGCAGCGCTTCTGTGTCGGTGCTGAGTACGCATTGGGTAAATGCGTAAACTTCGGCGTTGTTTGGCCAGACGCGGTGCCACGGCTCAAACGGTTCATTTAGCGATTGCACCGAAACCGGAATCCAGCCGGGGGTGTCCTTGTCTGCTGCTGCTGCCAGATCTATTTTCTTCTCTGGGTCAAACACGGTGTCGAAGTTGGCATGGACAAATTTCCCCCACGGCCCGCTGATCCACAGCGGCATGCATCCGCTTTGTTCAGCAAGGTCGACCGCTTTCTTCTGGTCTCCTGATTGTGAGGCAAGAATAGATAAAACACGCAGGGCAAGATTCTTGTCCGTTGCAGAGTGCGCGTCTGATTTCAGAATCGCCTGCAGATTGCTCTGTGATTTTTCCGGATGCTGCAGCAATGTCCACGATGAGGAGAGAGCAAGCCTCATCCCTGCATCAGCCTGAATCGGATCATTCAAAGCAATTGTGATCCATTTTGAAAACCGCTCCTCCAGATCAGGAAGCATCGCCGCGGCTGTTACGTTATTGTCTGCAGAGACAGTGACAGCGGTGGTTACGGCTTTGGCTTCAGCGTCAGCGACTGCCTCCTGTGCGTGTGCCGGGTTTGTTAAGCAAGGAGTTGCGGCGGTCACGAGAACGGAGATCAGTACGATGCGCAGTGTCCACAGCTTCCGTTTATTCAGCGTTGTTGTAGGCTGAAACCGGATTGTGGATGGCGTTTGGTTGCCGTCATAATGAAGTTGATTGTTGGATGCAGAAAAACGCGATGGCGTCATGGTTTCTCCAGAATCAGGGTGAAGTTGTCGAAATCGTCTGCGACCGCGCACAAGCTGCGGAAGTCTGCATAGTCGGCGGTTGCGATGCGGTTGGTTTTCCATTCCACGAGTAACTCGGTTGTCAGTGTGCGGCCAAGCAGTTTTGGACTGATCGTGCAAGTCGCAAACGGATAGTCCAGTTTGCGCTCGGTTGGCAGGTTGCGCGGTTGCCAACCTGCAGGCCATGTGAGGCTGATGGTGCGGTGGAGCTTGAAACGCATCGGTAGCATCAACTCATGTTTGCGGGTCGAGTACGGTGCGTATTCCGAGAGGTTGTCCGGAAGTGCCCCGCCTTTTTTCAGGCTTTCTCGTAAAAACATCTTCGGGGTGTCGATTCGCAGAGTCTGGTCAAGTTCGCGGGCGTAGCCCAGGACGATCAGTCGTCCGTTGACGGTTACGGTGTCTGTGTCGGCACCGGTATCAGTGTCGTATTCGTCGATGCGCGCGGCACGGACGTTGCCGAATACTTTTCCGCCCAGCGAGCGCAGGACTAGGTCGCGGCGGTTGGGGATGCCGAACAGAGCGCGTCCCATTTCCGCGGGGCGCCCCGTGAGCGTCAGGATCTGTTCGATTTCACTGCCGCCGATTTCGTTGAATGTCATACGCAGGTCTTCGGTAATGGCGTTGTCTTCGGGGTTGGTTCCTGGAAGTTGTACGCGGCTTGCGCCGTCGGGGCCGACGATTACCGCTTGCGCACCGGCGTCGCTGAAAGGAACGCCGGCGCAGGTGCGGTAGGGAATCGTCGCATCCAGCCAGAAATCCTTGCCGTCGATCTGGGTGTAGCTGATGGCGTGGTTGAAGTGCAGCAGCATCGGCAAGGAAAGGTCTTCCTCACCGCGTGCGGCGATGCGCGGCTCGGACGGGTCGGTCGCACGCAGCAGTAACGGGCTGCTGGCGAGTCCCGCTTCACGCGCCATGACATTGATCAGCGTCGATTTGTCCTTGCAGTCGCCGAAGCGGCGGGAGTAGATTGTGTCTGCCTTGTATGGCTTGAAGCCGTGGACGCCGAAGGGCCAGGTGACGTTGCGGATGTTTCCGGCGACCCACTCGTAGATGGCTTCGATCTTTTCGCGGTCGCTCAGTTTGCCGGCGGTGATCTTTTCGACGGTGTCGCGCAATTCGTCGGTGATCTGGTGCTGGCTTTTGATCAGATGCCAATACCATTTTGCAAGTTCATCCCAGTCTTTGAATGTGCTGACTTCCAGTGTCGGGACAATCTCCGACAGCGGCGGCATGTGGTCTTCTTCCAGAATTCCGGTCAGGTTTGTCATCTGCCAGAGACGGATTGTGTTTGCATCATCTTCGGTGAGAGAGGCTTCTTTCATTCCATTTTTCAGGTGAAAGTAAATCGGTTTGTCTTTGGGAAAGACCAGCGTGTAGCGGCGGTTGTGCACTGGGACAAACTCGCCGAAGGTCGCGATGCGGGCGAAGTAGTCGCCGAAGAAGTCCGGATGGCTGCGTTCGATTTCAAAGTCGTACTCAAAAACATCGCCTTCGTCCGACAGCGGCAGTTGGATCAGGCTGACACCGGGGCGGTACATGTGAAGACGCCCTTGCGAAACCGAGCCGTCAGCATGCAATACGCGCGCGGTGTGGAGAATGACGCGGTCGTTCTCAGCGTTCCAGAATACCGGCAGCATCGACAACTTTTCGATTGCGGTTTCATGCAGAACACGGACGACCTGATGCGTGCGTTTGCTGAAGGTGCCGTCACCATGAATCCGGTCGATTTCTTCTTGCAGAAGGATCGAGTGCTTTGCCGTTTCATTTTCTTTATCGGTGTGCTGTGCGCTGAAAACAGCCAGATCCGGAATCTGTGTCAATGCCGGTTCTTCCGGTTCTGCCTGTCCGAATGCTTCAACAAGGTCTTTGGCGCGGGTCAGTCCCGGCTCTAGTAGAAGCGCGCGGCTCCAGCATGCGGTGGCCTCGTCTGTTTTTCCCTGTGCAAACAGGATATCGCCCTTGGCGGCTAGAAACTCATCGTTTTCGGGACACGCGGCCAGAGCCTGATCCAGCATGCCGAGAGCGTCTGCGGATTTGCCGAGAAGTTGCAGTACTTCGGCGCGTTTGAGTACGGCCCACTGCTGTAAGGGCATCAGGGCAAGAAATTGTTTTAGGATGTTGTCGGCGTTTTCCGGTTGTCCAAGTTGCAGGCTGAGTTGTACGGCAAGGCGGGCGGCTTCTTCATTGGTTGCGTGTACGCGCAGGATCGGCCGCAGTGCTTCGAGCGCATCGGCCGGATTTGACTGTTGTTGCCCGAGCTTTGCTTCGCGCAGACGAATCTCGATTGATAGCGGGCTTTGCCTGACCATCTCGGCTATTTGCTGGAGCGCGAGCATGTCCCATCCGCGTTCACGGGAAAGGTCATATTGCAGCGCCAGCGCTAGCGGCGAGAGCGGGTTTTTCGCGAGTGCTTTTGCAATGACCGGCTCTGCACGGTGCGGGTTAAGCATGGTGTGCAGGTCGTACTCGGCAAGAAGCGCGAGGGATGCGACCATGGTCTCTTCTTTTTCTGACGCTGTGCCCAGGCAGTCGAGCCGGAAGTTTTCGTCACGGTCAGGGCCTGTGCCGGGGATGCGCGCGACTTCCGCCAGATCCAGCCAGCGCAGTGCGGCCGTATCCGGATCGTCCTGGGTCGCCTGTTGAAGAAGTTGGCGCGGCAGCATGCTGTCGACTCCGGCGATCTGCCAGCGTGAAATGAGCCACCCGAGTTCGTGTTGCCATTCCGACGGTTTTGCCGAGTGGTCTGCTGCATACGTCAGCGCGGCGGTAATGCCGGGGAGTTTTGCCTGCGGAAGGTTTGATGATGTGAAGTTGACTTCGGACAGGTGTTTTTCAAAATCACTTTGTGAAGCCGTATAGCGGATGCCGCTCAGAGGTGCGCCGTCAAGGTCGCTGAAACGTGCGCGGAATTGCCAGCTTCCGGTGACCTGCGAGCATTTGATCAGAAGCAGGTTGAAGCCTTTTTGTAATGAGCAGCCCACGGTATTCTGGTCGGGAAAGAGCGCGCGCGTCAGCGGTTCATGAACCAGCGAAGTGCCGTTAAGCCATGCGCTGATGCCGTCGTCGCTGGACAGGTGCAGTACTGCAGGTTGAGCGGCGCTACTGTGCACAAGGCAGGCTGCGTAGGCGAGGCAGTTCTCTGCAGGACGCAACCACTTGCCCAAGGAAGCTGTTGCCATCGGGTTTTGGACTTGGCACGTGCGCCACTGCACTTCGCGCTGTTTGCCCATGATCGCATTCAGGCTGAAGGGCTTGTCGGTTTCGTCGATGAACGGGGTGTCGAACGAGCGGCCGTTTTCATTGTCAAAAGGGCCAAGCACAAACCACGCTGCCGGCAGATTCAACGGGGCGAGGATTTTTCGGACGTCGTCCGGTTTACCTGCATCAAGGGCAAGCTCTGCGCGTTTCCAGCGTTTATACGTATTCAGCCATGCCGGCGCGTCTTTGTCGTCAGTGGCAAGCTCGCGGACAAGATCTTCGCACTCACCGGTCTGACGGCTGAGGACAAAGGACTTTTCATAACAGAATGCGACGCGTGTCCACAGGGCGGGGGCGTCCTCACCGTTTTGCAGTGCGGTTTGCCGTGCCTGTTGTGCGGCGAGGATATACTGCATTGATGCCGCAAGCGGTTCGTCGCGGCCTTCAAGCATCCGCGCCTGCGCCAGAGCGTCTTCAGCGTAAAGATGCGTTGTCAGTAAACCCCATGTCGTCCATACAGTCAGAAGCAACAGGATGATGGCGTTTCTGTTGCGAGGATTGGCAGATGAACGGGTTGTCGGGAGGATTGGCTGGATAGCGGG
>QKHZ01000009.1 GCA_003249795.1 bacterium
TCTTGCGGTAATGAATCGGTTCATGCATTGATTGCAAATACGCGATACGAAAGCTGTTTTCGGATCGGATTTCTGAGGGTTTTCTGATTATTTGCGCGCGCATTCGGGCTTCCACTGCAGCATTTTATTCAAATGGCCGATAACTCGAATACGGAGCATTGTTTTTAGCAGACAGCCGGTTCAGGATCGCAGCCGCTCTTGGTTTCTGCAAGGCGATGTCGATTGACGCGATCCAGAGAACGCTAGCGAGGACCCGAGCATGAGCGCGACGCCCAACCCCAACCATCATGTCTGTATCCACGGGCATTTTTATCAGCCCCCGCGTGAGAATCCGTGGCTCGGCGTGATCGAACGGCAAGGGTCGGCGGCGCCGTTTTCAGATTGGAACGAACGGATCAATGCTGAATGCTACAGCGCGCTGACGCATAGCCATGTGCTGGATGACGAGGGGCGGATCGATGACCTGTTCAACAACTTCGCGCACATGTCGTTCAACATCGGCCCGACACTGAATTCGTGGCTGGAAAAACATGATCCGGAAACACTGCGCCGGATCCGTCTTGGCGCGGAGCTTTCCCGAAAGGCGTATAAAAAACATTGCGGCGCACTGGCGCAAGCGTACAACCATCCGATCCTGCCACTGTGTGACGCGCGCGACCGGCATACGCAGATTCTGTGGGGGATTGCAGAGTACGTGCATCGCTACGGATTTAAGCCTGAGGGAATGTGGCTGCCCGAGTGCGGCATCAATATGGATACGGTGCGGCTATTGATCGACCACGGTATCCGGTTTGTGATCCTTGCGCCGCAGCAGTCTGAGGCGGTGCGGATGATCGGCACGGAGGAGTGGACGCAGACGCCGTACGGCAGTGTCGAAACGCGGCAACCATACCGGCTGTTTGAGGTCGACGGCGGCGGACGGACACATTATCACCGGTATCTGGATGTTTTTTTCTACGACAGAGGAATCTCACTGAAAGTCAGTTTTGAACATCTATTGCGTGACCCTGACAGGCTGGCGTGGTTTGTGCGTGAGAGGCTGGATAACGACGCGACGCTGCCGCAGATTGTGCTGGTCGCAACTGACGGCGAGGCGTATGGCCATCACGAACGCGGCGGCAATGATACACTTGCGCAGTTCTTTTCCAAATTTTTAAAGTCACCTGAAATCGATGTCGGCAACCTCTCGCTGTATCTGGCAGACAACCCGCCGACGTGGGAAGTCAAGCTCTGGCACGGCGTGGACGGCAAAGGTTCGAGTTGGAGTTGTGACCACGGAGTCGGGCGCTGGATGACTGACTGCGGCTGCCACACCGGCGGCGACGACCGGTGGAACCAGGCGTGGCGGCAACCGTTGCGCAACAGCTTTGATCATCTGCGGCATCTGGTCCGCAAGGCGCTGCATGCAGAAGGCCATGCGATCTTCCGCGATTATTGGGACGCACGCGACGATTACATTGCCGTGCTGCTGAATCCGTCGGACGAAAACCGCGCCGCATTTTTGAAGGCCCATGCGCGCGGGGCGTTGTGCCGCAAAGACGAGATCAAGGCGTGGCGTCTGCTCGAGGCGGATCTGAACGCGATGCTGATGTACACCTCGTGCGGATGGTTTTTCTGTGAGTTGTCCGGACTTGAGCCAGTGCAGAACATGCGTTATGCGCTCCGTGCGGCCGAGCTTGCCCAGCCGTATCTGACAGAAAACCTGACGCAGGTTCTGCAGGAAACGTTGTCGGCTGCGCTCAGTAATATTCCGGAAGAAGGTAACGGCTGCGATATTTTTAACAAGCATGTCCTCACGACCCGCTTTACGCCGGAGCAGATTGCCGCCGCGCATATGCTGTGCAGGCTGGCCGGGATTCCGGAACCGCTCTATGTTCCGAAGGTTTCCGTTTGTGACGAAAAGATCCGCACACGTGAGAAGGAAGGGGTGAAGACCTCTTCGGGGAGTGTTGACGTATTCGATCCGCGCACGACTGAGAGCTGGTCGCTGCGCTACTTCTGCATGATCCGAGATGACCACACGTTCGGCGCACTTGTCTGGAGTGTTGGCGGCTCTGATGACAAGGCGGCGCAGACGAAGATGAAACAACTCGATGCGCTGCCGGCGGCGGAGTTGTCGGAGCTGATCGAGCGCGAGGGAATCAGCGCGCGGAATCTGCCGTGGCAGGTGCGCGACGCGATCTTCCGCAATCTGTTTTCATCCAGTATCGACCGCGCCGAAGGCAGTCTGTATGATGTGTATGATCAGGCAAAACCGCTGCTGCAGAAGTTGATCGAAAACGGGATTGAGTTGCCGGTGACGATTTCAACGGTCGCCTCCCACGCACTCGAAGCGCGTCTTACAGCAGTAGTCAGAGTGATTGCCAAAAACGGTGTTGTCCGACCGGAAGAGAAAAAGGCGGCTGATGCGATTTTGTCAGATGCTTCCAGCCACCGGATCACGATCGACCGCACGCGTTCGACCCATGTGTTCAGCGAAGGTTTTCTGGCAAAGCTCGAAGACATCCGCGACAACTTCCGTCCGAATGCAACTGTTGAGGCGCTGGCGATGTGGCAGTTTGCGGAGAACGCGTCGATCTTGCCGCAGCAGCGCAGCCAGATCGAAGACTGCTTCTGGGAGATTCTGCATCTGTCCGCACGCCCGCGTTCCGAGCGCAACAGTGCAGGCGGGCCGCTGTGGGAACTGGGCCACGCGCTGGGATTCAGCCACGAGAGAATGAACAAGTTGCTGGATATTCTTTTCTGCGGGTGAGTTCCGTTTTTGACGGAGGCATGGTGAAGCTGTACTGTTTCATGTTATAGATGAAAAAGAAACTCCGACTCTGCGAA